>JAFCZZ010000480.1:0-438 GCA_019314085.1 Deltaproteobacteria bacterium
GGCTGCTATCCCAATATCGCACTTCAGATATGGATTGCTCAGCCCCGTATCCTCCAGCATGATGATATATGCCGACGGCCGCTCTCCCTCGGAAGGCCCCGGCCAATCCTTCAGGGCGGCGGCCCAGGCAAGGGTTGAAAAGATGTCGGCGTTTTTGCCGGGATCGCAGGACAATATGTATTTCAGCGGTTGTTGGTTACCCGCCGACGCGCTTAGTCTGGCAAGGTCGACCAGTTCCCTCAAGGTATCAGGGGTGATGGGGAAATCCTGGTGGAAACGACGACAACTCCTGTTCTTTGCTACCAGATCTTTTATCATCGGTCCTTCCTTTCATTGCTGTTCTCCGACTATCGGCCGGGTAAAAACCGAGAAAGTCGTTTGTCATAATAAATCATAACAGGGTTAAGCTCAAGGGGGTTTCGTTGTCCACGATCCGCT
>JAFCZZ010000480.1:472-3558 GCA_019314085.1 Deltaproteobacteria bacterium
GCCGCTATCGTGGGAGAAAAATACATCATGGATATCTTGATGCGTATCTGCAAGGTCCTCTGGACCGGATTCTGGGCCGGCCTCGCCATGCTTCTCGTATTTATTCCGATTGTGGTGGCCGCCTCGCTGAGCTCCACGGGAAACCTTGCCTTTACTATTTCAAAGGCGTGGGCGTGGGTCATGCTGAAGGTAACGGGGGTACGCCCCGAGATAAGAGGCAGGGAAAAGATCCGGCCGGGCCAAGCATATGTCATCATATCGAACCACCAATCACATTTTGACATCGTCGCCCTCGTCATACGGCTCGGCATCCAGTTTCGCTGGATCATCAAGAAGGAGCTCCGCGCCATACCCTTCTTCGGATTCGCCCTCTACAAATCAAAGAATATCTTTATAGACCGGACCGACCGGAACAAGGCGGTGCAGAGCATCCGCGACGGGATACGACGTCTCCCCCCCGGTGTCAGTGTCCTGTTTTTTGCCGAGGGCACGAGATCTCCCGACGGTGCCATTCACCCATTCAAAAAAGGGGGCTTTACGACGGCCGTGGAAAGCGGTCTCCCTATCCTTCCGGTAACGGTAAACGGCAGCAGAAGGATTCTGCCGAAGGGAGCCCTCGCCTTCAAACGGGGCCCCATAGAGGTCGTTGTGGGAGATTCCGTTGATACACAGGGCTACGCACACGAGACCGTCGAAGATCTGATGGCTGTTACCAGAAGCACGATCATCGCCAATTTTAATCCCAACTACCCCGAAGGGAGAGCATCATGAAACCTTCGACAAGGGCCGCTCTTCTGTCAGGACTTGTGTTCCCCGGGACGGGACAGATTCACCTGAAACGTTTCCGGCGGGGGATCACCATCATGGTGTGTGTCGTTGCAGGGATAGGAGCCATTGTCTGGGCGGCCATCGTCAGGGCACTCGCCATCCTTGAGCAACTGCAGAGTCAGTCGGCCCGGGTTGATATGGATACCATATCGAATCTGGCGCTGACCTCGTCTGCGGAGATGTCCCCCTATGGCAACCTCATACTGGTGTTTATTGTCTGTTGCTGGCTCTTTGCCATAGTGGACGCCTACCGCATAGGGAAAGGGATGGAACGTTCGGAAAACAATCAGGGGCCTGGAGGGAGCACGCTATGCCAGAGATAGAAAAATACGCCTACAAAATCGCAAAAAAGATACGCATCAGGATACCGGACGTACCCGGCGCGCTGGGCAAGGTCGCGACGGAACTGGGAAGGCACGGTGCCGTTTTGGGCGATATTACCAAGATACACCTTACCTCCCATTATATCACGCGGGACGTGATACTCTTTTCCGATGATGATCGGCAGTTCTCAGACACGATCTCTGATCTGGGGGAGCTCAAGGGGTACAAGATTCTCTCCATCGAAGATGAGGCGCTACGTATCCACCGCGGCGGGAAGATAGCCGTTACCCCGACGGTCAGGGTGGAGACACTGAGCGACCTGCGAATGGTTTACACCCCGGGCGTGGCCCAAGTATGCAACTATATCACCCGGCATCCCGAAGAGGCGCGGGAATACACCTCCATCGGCAACTCTGTGTGCATCGCCACCAACGGCTCCGCGATACTGGGTCTCGGCAACATCGGCGTCCTTGCGGGGATGCCCGTTATGGAGGGAAAATCGCTTATCCTGAACAGAATGGCGGGGGTCAGTTGCGTTCCGCTCCTGATAGACAGCGACGACGCCGGCAGGATCGTCGGCACCCTGGAGGCGGTATCAAAGACGTTCAGTGTTGTCATGATAGAGGACATCAAGGCTCCCCTCTGTTTCGAGGTGGAGGAGCGGTTGCAGGAACGGATACAGATTCCGGTCTTCCATGATGATCAGCACGGAACGGCGACGGTGATCCTTGCCGCCCTCCTGAATGCCCTGAAGGTTACTGGCAGGCACAAAGGAAGGGTCAAGATCGCCATCAGCGGCGCGGGCGCGGCGGGGATGGCCACCGGCAGGATGCTCCTGGAATACGGTTTTCGGCATATAACCATCTGCGACCGGAAGGGGGCCATCTGGCGGGGGAGACCGGAGCACATGGATGCGTACAAAGATTCGATCGCCGAGGTTACCAATGCGGCCGGAGAAAAGGGTTCCCTCCACGAGATTATCAAGGGGAAGGACATCTTCATTGGCGTCTCGGCATCAAACTTGGTCTCGCAGGATATGGTGCGCAGCATGAAAAAGGATCCCATTGTCTTTGCCCTGGCCAATCCCTTTCCGGAGATACTACCTGCCGATGCCTTGGAGGCGGGAGCGGCAGTAGCGCTCGACGGTAGAACAGTCAACAACGCCCTGATCTTTCCGGGGATTCATGAAATTCAGCGCCGCGGAGACCCTCGCCTCCTTGGCAGGCAAACACGAGGTCGTCCCCGATTTCATGAATCCCCTGGTGCACAGGAAGGTGGCGGATGCGGTGCGGGACGCGGCGGACGATGGAGAAAAACCTTTGCGGGTTGAAACCTGAGCCTCCGGGATTGCCCCGGACGTGTGCGCACACTTACGAATGCCCTTTAGAATCCCTTGCGCATGACCCGCGCATAGTAACTTGCCGATGTATAGATCGGAGCGAGAGGGTTGTGTCCCGAAACCCGGTCTTTCACCGCCAGGACGGTGGTCGGCGCATCGGCGTATCGAAAGAAGAGAGAATCGTGTCCGACGCACAGCCCCAGGACGATGTTGAAATGGGTCATCGCGTCATTCATTATCCGCGCCTGGAGTATGGGATTGCACATCGATTCATAGTGGCCAATGCGGATCTTCTCACTCTCCCGGATACCGATTTCCTCTTTCGGTATGGAACCGACCTTGCATATCACCGATACGACATCAAATCCCTGGGCCTCCAGGATCCGAGCCACGAGGGCGGCTTCCCTCGCCAGGCCGACGCAGTATGCAAGCCCGAGACAAGTATAGCCCATCTTGTGTGCGAATTCACAGATCTCCTGGATACGGGGTTTGGTGGGGTGCAGTATATATGGTTGCTGATCTCTGTGTGCGTAACACTCCCCTTCCTGGATGGAGGCCTGTCGCGCGAATTCACCGATCTCCTTCTTGCGGTATT
>JAFCZZ010000481.1:0-2250 GCA_019314085.1 Deltaproteobacteria bacterium
CGCGTCCCGAAATATGGGAACGACAATGACGATGTCGATGCGCTGGCCTCACGGGTGATAGACCACTACTGCGATGTCCTATCGGAATACCATAACTTCCGGGGAGGCGCATTCTGGCCGGGTATATTCTCCGTCGGCTTCCATATCACGATGGGGGCGTTTACCGGCGCGACGTCTGATGGTCGTTTCGCGGGAGACGTGCTCGGAAACGGCATCACGCCGACGACGGGAAACGCCGTATCGGGTCCGACCGCGATAATGAATTCCGTGGTGAAGCTTCCCGTGGAGCGGGTGTTTAACGGCACCAATCTCAATATGCGCTTTCAGGGAAAGCAGATCAGCGGGGAACACCTCACGACCCTTATCAATACCTATTTCAGGTGTGGCGGCACGCAGGTGCAGTTCAATATGGTGGATTCGGCAATCCTCAGGGAGGCGCAGCGGCATCCGGAGAAACACCGTGACCTGTTCGTTCGGATCAGCGGCTATTCGGCGGCATTCACCGGTTTGAGCGAGATAGCCCAGGATGAGATCATAAGCAGGACCGAGTTCGAGCTGCGCACGTGAAGAAGGCCCGGCAGCGATCTTTTAGGGGGACGGGAAAACCGCGCACGGAAACGCGCACGGATGAAAACGGTACAGACCCGCATACAATGGGGCCGGGGGGGCGTAATGAAAAAAGGGAAAATCATCCTTATTATCATCGTGATTCTGATCCTACTGCTCGGTCTTCTCGTCCTGAAGACGCTCTGGAACGCAGGACAATTCAAATGTATCAAACCTTTCTCACTATACAACTGTGAGCAGGTGACGGGCTTCCCGGGGCCCGAGGATATCGTCATCGATCGCGACAGCGGAACGGCGCTCATCTCCTTCACCGACCGCAGGGCCGCCATAGCGGGAGAGGCCCACAACGCCGGGATCATCGCTTATTCGCTTACCGATCCCGACGCGAAGCCCGTACCAGTGGAGACCGATTTTGCGGGACCTTTCACCCCTCACGGCATACACCTGTATCACGCCCCCGACGGCACAAAGCTCCTCTTCGCCGTCAACATGGGGCAGGACAGCCACTTCTTCGAGTCCACAGGTTCGAGCACGATTGAGATCTTCTCCTACCGCGATGGGAAGCTGTTTCATCGCAAGACTATCAGAGGAGCGGAGCTGTCAAGCCCGAACGATGTCCTCGCCGTGGGACCGCGCCAATTCTATGTGAGCATCGATCACGGGGCAACCTCGGTCATCGGCAAAAAGTTCGAGAACTACCTGCAGCTTCCACTTTCGTACCTCCTGTACTACGACGGAACACGATTCAAAAAGGCCGCCGGTAGGATCGCCTATGCCAACGGCATCGCTCTGAGCCCGGACGGCACGACCCTCTATGTAGGCGCGACCGTCGGGCGAAAGGTCCACGTCTACGCGCGCAATCCTGATACCGGCGAGCTGACGGAGAAGGAGAGCGTCGCGCTCGGCACCGGCGTCGACAACCTGGACGTGGATGCGGACGGTTCGATCTGGGCCGGTTGTCACGCGAAGCTCCTCTCTTTCGTCGCCCATTCAAAGGACCCCGCAGCGCTCTCGCCGTCGGAGGTTGTGCGCATTCGACCGCTGGCAGAGGGAGGATACAATGTCACGCGGGTATATCTGAATGACGGAACCAAGCTGTCCGGGTCGAGCGCGGCCGCCGCGTGGAAGAACAGGCTGCTGGTCGGGGCCGTGTATGACGAGCGCTTTCTGGACTGCACGCTCCTGCCAGGGAAAAGCCTGGACGACGCTCAGCGGTGAATCTGAAAGTGAAACCGTACGGTCTCGGTAAAGGTGCCGGAATCTTCCGGTGATCCCGCAGGATAACATAACCCAATAAAAGGAGAATTACATGAGCCAGTACTACAAGGACGCGGATGATCTCTACAAGATATACGGATACTTCCTGGACAGGGTACTACAGGACGAGAAGATCGGCACAAAGATGCGCAAGGCGGGCATCATTATAAAATTTATGTATACAGACCCGGACACGGAGATCACCATCGACCTGAAGAATCCGCCGACCAAGGAAGGATATTACGGCACCTTTTATCTGGGACCGTGTGATCTCAAGGCGGACGTCTGGTCCAAGCAGCCAGCCGATCACTCACACCGGTTCTGGCACGGCCTCGAGAATCCAATCGCCGGTATCACCAAGGGGATCATTAAGCAGGGCGGGAAGGTAACGGCCATGCTGAAGCTCTTACCGGTCATCAAACCGGC
>JAFCZZ010000481.1:2276-4605 GCA_019314085.1 Deltaproteobacteria bacterium
TGGCCCTCAAGGAAATGGGGCGCGAGAACTTGATCGTCACAAAGAAATAGCACGGTTTCCAAAAGGCAAGCACTGTAGCTTGGAGGAGGGAGACGGACATGAAGGGTAACACAGGCAGGATTGCCGACATCAACCTCACCACGGGGACAGTGAATACGCTTGAACTGCCCGAGGAGACATACCGGCGTTTCATCGGCGGCAGCGGACTGGCGGCCAAGGTCTTCTGGGACCGGGCAGATTTCTCCGCCGATGCCCTCTCCCCCGAGGCGCTCTTCATCCTCATGAACGGACCCCTGACGGGTATCAAGCTTTCCGGCGTGAGCCGCATGAGCGCTACCGCGCGGTCACCCCTTACCGGAGGGATCGCCGAATCCTCCTGCGGCGGTTATTTCGCCCCCGCCCTGAGGCTGGCGGGGTACGACGGCCTGGTTATTTCGGGAAAGGCCGAAAAACCGTCATATCTGCTGATCGACAGGGAAACAATAACCATCGAGGACGCCGGGCCTCTCTGGGGCAAAGGCATCCTGGAGAGCACCGCCTATCTGCAGGAGACACACGGGAAAAAATCAACATCTCTCGTGATCGGCCCGGCCGGTGAGAAGATGGTCCCCTTCGCCTGTGTCCTCAACGAGGCCCACCATGCCTTCGGGCGATGCGGCATGGGTGCCGTTATGGGCTCGAAAAACCTGAAGGCCCTCGTGATGAAACCGGGAACGGGGGATCTTCCTCTTGCCGATCCGGAACGGATACAATCGCTCATCAAGGAACTCACCCCGCGTATAAAGGATTACATTATCTCCCAGGTGCTCCATGACTTCGGTACTGCTGGAAACCTGGAAGGCCACATGTACGAAGGGGACGTGCCGATACGGAACTGGACCTCCAACTTTAACGAGGACATGGCCGACGCCCTCACGGGAAGCACCTTATCGGAACGGTTCCTGAAAAAGACCGCCACCTGCGCCTACTGCGTGGTGGCTTGTAAAAGAATCGTACAGATAGACGAAGGGCCGTTCGCCATTTCAGAGGGGCCGGGACCGGAATACGAAACCGTAGCGGCCTTCGGGAGCCTCCAGGGCTCATCGGATCTGGCCGCCGTCTGCAAGGCCGGCAGGATATGCAATGATCTCGGGATGGACACGATCAGCGCCGGGGCGACCATTGCCTGGGCAATGGAGGCCTACGAAAAAGGTCATCTCACGGACAAACAGACCGGGGGAATACCTTTGCTGTGGGGCGACATGGAGACGGTGGTGAACAGGGTCCTCCCCATAATGGCATCACGCGAGGGCAAGCTGGGAGATTTGCTGTCCACGGGCAGCGCTGCTGCTGCGCGTGCCGTCGGCGGGGATTCCATAGAATATACCACTCAGAGCAAGAGCCTGGAAGCACCCATGCATGATCCGCGCG
Source organism: Deltaproteobacteria bacterium (assembly GCA_019314085.1). The sequence goes on from JAFCZZ010000481.1 coordinate 3,687, forward strand.
GCGGCCATGGCCACGCGCTGTCCTACGCGGTGAGCCCCCGCGGGGCGTGCCACGTCCAGACGGCGATGCACTTCATGGAAACGGGGGCGTGCGACTATCCAGAAATCGGGTTCGAATTCGACCTTGAACCCCTCACCCACGAAAAGAAGGCGGAGACCATGGTGCTGGCTACCGCCATCGGTGGCATAGAAAACAGCGCGTGCCTGTGTCAGTTCGCCGACCGATCTTTGACCCTGCCGGAAATCGTTGAATTGATAAATTCCACAGCCGGGTACGGGTATGATATCACCTCGATGATGGAAGCGGGGTGGCGGGGGTTTCACCTGAAGCGCTGCATTAACTACCGGTTCGGATTCAGCGCGTCCGACGACGATCTCACCCCCCGTCTCAAGGAGCCGGCGCGCGACGGCGACGCCGAGGGGATCGAGATACGGTTCGACGAGATGAAGACGAGGTTCTACGAGCTGATGGAATTCGACCCGGTCAAAGGGATACCGTCCCGCAACAAGCTTGAATCGATCGGTCTGACGGAAGAGGCCGATCAGATATGGCCACAGATATGAGAAAGGGACATACCAAGGTGAAAAAAGCTTAATACTTAATATTATAATCATAAAAAAAGGGGGGGGGATAGATGAATTCCAATCAGAAGATGTTCTACGGATGGTGGATCGTTGTCGGTTGTTTTTTTCTCAATTTTGCCGGTATTGGCATTATCCTGAATTGCATGGGGATATTCATCAAGCCCGTCTCCGAATCCCTCGGTTTCACCCGGGGCGGGTTCACGCTCTATTTCACCATCGCCGCCCTTGCCATGATGGTGATGGCCCCGGTCATGGGCAAGCTCCTTGAGCGCTACGATATCCGCGTCATCATGACCATCTCCACCACGATCATGGCCTTAAGCTTTACCCTCTTT
>JAFCZZ010000482.1 GCA_019314085.1 Deltaproteobacteria bacterium
TATATAATCAGCCGCCAAGCCGGAGTGGTGAAACTGGTAGACGCAGGGGACTCAAAATCCCCCGGACGCAAGTCCATCTCGGTTCGATTCCGAGCTCCGGCACCAAAAAATCAAAACCGGGGGGCTGCTTAGAGAGGCTGCGCCCCTTTTTTCGTTACCCCGCAGATGGAAGACAAACTGCTGAAATCCAGGGATTTGATTATGAGTGAGAAGACAGGAATCGACGAATTCTATGACCGCGCGGACGAATATATGCGCGATGAGCGCTACGGGGAGGCGATTGAACTGTATCTCAAGCTGGCTGAAGTCCACCCGGAAGATGAATCGATCATCATGTCCCTGGCCTGGGCCTACCGGGACAGCGGAAGGCTATCCGATGCCGTGCGCTGTCTGGAAGACCTCCTGAAAAAGGAACTGGGGAGGAAGATCTTTACCGGCTTCGCCTTCGATGAACTGGTACGGATATACCGGGAAGAGGGCAACCACAAACGCCTCGTTGCCATCTGCGAAGCGGCGGTTGCCGTACAGTCCGATGATGTTACCCTGCTGACCACCCTTGGAGACGCATATCTGAGAGCGGGAAATCCGAACAGGGCCGTCGAGGTCTTTGCCATGCTCACAGAGATGGAACCGGATGCCCCGGCGCTCTTCTGCCGTCTCGGTGATGCCCGAGCTGCGGCCGGAGATTTCGCCGGTGCTGAAGAGGCCTACAATGGAGCGATTACGATGGAGCCGTCGGATGCGCACCGGTTTTACGGCGCCCTGGGAAACGCCCTTTCCCAGGCAGGGGAGCATGCCCGCGCAGAGACGGCCCTGCAACGGTCGTTGGAGAGTCGTCCCGATCAGCCCCTCGTTCACTGCAGCCTCGGTGACGTACTCATCAGGCAGGAAAGACTGGATGACGCCGGAACGGCATATGAAGAAGCGGTTCGGCTCGATCCGGACTCCGCAGGGGGATATTACAACCGCCTGGGAAACATGCTTGCCGGAGAAAATCATCATGCCATGGCGGTAGAGGCCTTTGAAAAAGCCGTCGCGGCCGATCCTCGAAACCCCTTCTACTGTCTCAGCCTTGTAAAATCGTGCGAGAAGGAAGGTCTTCACGAGAAGGCCAGGGAGGTATACGAAAAGGCACAATCGCTGGACTTGTTTTCCTGATGAAGCGGCCCGTACCCACCAACAATTGCTTGACATATACTCTTTATATGGGATATGGAATCCCACCTAGCGGTGTTTCAGTGGGGATGTAGCTCAGCTGGGAGAGCGCGGCGTTCGCAATGCCGAGGTCAGGGGTTCGAGCCCCCTCATCTCCACCATATATTTTTTGGCGCGGTTTGTATGCCTGTCTGACCGTATGGTTTCAACGCGTATATACAAGGAGGATTTTTCATGGGTAAAAGAATCTTTAGAATTCTGGTCTTGTGCGTAGCCATCTCTCTCATTGTGGGTGGCGCCAACTGTTTCGCGAAGGAGAAGGTATATATCAACGGTATCGATGCCAACTTTCCACCCTTTGCCTATGTCGATAAAAACGGCGTTCCTGATGGGTTTGACGTAAAATCGGTCGACTGGATCGCAAAGAAAATGGGCTTCAAGGTCAAACACCAGCCGATGGACTGGGACGGTATTATCCCCAGCCTGGTTGCGAAGAAGATCGACATGGTCGCCTCCGGTATGAGCATCACCGACAAGAGAAAGAAACGGGTCAATTTTACCACCCCCTACTGGAATATTGCCCAGGTGATCGTGGCCCCAAAGGGGAACACCAAGTCGGTGGATGAACTGTTGTCGGGTGGAAACAAGCTTGGCGTCCAGAGGGGTACCACCGAAGCGAAATGGATGAAAGACAACCTGATCGCCAAGGGAAAAGACTTTTCACTCGTGGAATATGACTCGGCACCCCTCGCGGTTGAGGATGTCCTGAACGGCCGCATCGTCGGGGCCGCCATGGATGATGCTCCCGCGAAAGACGCCATGAGGAAGAAACCCGTTGTGATCGTGGGGACATTCGGTATGGCCAGTGAGGATTTTGGATATGCCGTTCGCAAGGAAGATGCCAAACTTCTCAAGATGATGAACGAGGGGCTGAAACAGCTGATGGCTTCCCCCTATTGGGAAGAATTAAAGGCAAAATACAAACCATAATAGATGTCGCGTCCATAGACGCTCGCATGCATGGTCTTTTATGGAAGGCATCAGGGGAGATCCTGATGCCTTCCCTGTTTTGTAGGAGATTGAATCACGGAAAGTCTGCTCGTAGTATACGGCGCCTTGCCCTATATCCTGCGCGGATCGCTGGTTACCATAGCGGTCGTTGCGGGGGCGATGCCGTGTATGTATGGTTTTTCCGCGGCGTACCTCTTCTCGTCCTTCTCTTCCTCTTCTATTTCGGCCTCTGCTCCCTTCTGCACATCAATCTCTCCGCTTTTACGGTCTCCGTCATTGTCCTGGGGCTGATCAGCTCGGCCTACCAGTCACAGATATTCAGGGGTTCGATCATGTCTCTGCCCGAGGGGCAGCTGAAGGCCGCGCGCGCCCTCGGTATGAGCGATCGGAAAGCGGTCCTCCTGATTGTCCTGCCGCAGGCGCTGCGTCTGTCCATACCGGGCTGGTCAAACGAGTATTCCATTGTCCTCAAGGATTCAGCGGTTGCCTACGCATTAGGGGTTATGGAGATGATGGCCCGCGCGCATTTTGTCGCATCGAGAACCTATGAACATCTGCCCCTGTATTTTACGGCGGGGTTCATCTTCATGATACTGACCTATCTCGGTACAAAGGGGCTTCGGATACTGGAAGAGAAGGTGCGGATTCCGGGGTACTCCTCATAAGGATTTTTTATATGGCTGATACAATTCCCATTCTCAAAATAGAACACATGACGAAGTGGTACGGCGACAAGGAGGTGCTCAAGGATGCATCCCTGTCAATCAACA
>JAFCZZ010000483.1 GCA_019314085.1 Deltaproteobacteria bacterium
CTGGGACACAGAGATATCTGGACAGATAGCCAGGCCTGAACGGTAAAATAAATCTTGTGATATATCTTTTGATTGTATAGCGTGTCCTGATCATTGAACACACCAAGTGAAAAGGAAGATATCAATTCAAGAAAGGAATCTCAACATGACAGGATTTAAAGAGTCAACCATCGGAGACTTGTTAAAAGACACAGCGCAGCGGCAACCGGAAGCAGATGGACTGATCTATCCCCAGAGTTCAATTCGACTAACTTACGCCGAGTTATATGCTCATTGCCGCTCAGTGGCCAAGGGATTCATGGCCCTTGGGATCAAGCGAGGTGATCCTGTTTCGGTCTGGACAACTAACCTGCCGGAATGGGTCTATATGCAATTCGGGCTCAGTATGATCGGCGCGGTGCTCGTCACCGTAAACACAAGCTATAAATCGAGCGAACTTGAATATATCCTGCGCCAGTCCGACTCAATCACTCTGGTGTTTATGGAACAATATCGCGACGCGAACTTCTACGAGATCATCCGGACTGTGCTTCCCGAGCTGGATTCCTGTTCCCCGGGGATGCTTCAGTCTGAGAAACTTCCGAAGCTGAAAAATATTGTCTATATCGGAGAGCGCACCGAGACTCCGGGCATGAATTCCTTTGCCGACGTGGTCGCGTTGGGGGCCAACATCAGCGACCAGGATCTGGACCGGCGCATGGCCTCTCTGGATGTCCACGACACCATCAATATGCAGTACACCTCCGGTACCACAGGTTTTCCCAAGGGAGTCATGCTCACCCACTACAATATCGTAAATCATGCCCGCACGGTAGGCGATGTGATGGGCCTGACCCCGGATGACCGCCTGTTGATCCAGGTGCCGTTGTTTCACTGTTTCGGTTGCGTAATGAGCACACTCAACAGCGTCTATCACGGCTCTACCATGGTTGTGCTCGAATACTTCAGCCCCCTCGAGGCTCTCCAGTATATCGAACAGGAGCACTGCACTGCCATAAACGGTGTGCCCACTATGTTCATCGCCATGCTCAACCACGAGGATTTCGACAACTATGACATGTCGTCGCTTCGGACCGGTATCATGGCCGGGGCGCCCTGTCCGGTGGAAACAATGGACCAGGTTCGCAAGCGCATGCACTGCCCCGAGGTGGTGATCGCCTTTGGTCAAACCGAGGTTTCGCCGGTCATGACCATGACCCGGCGCGACGATCCGGTTGAGCTGCGGGTGTCGACGGTGGGACGTCTGCTCCCCGGCATTGAAGGCCGCGTTGTGAACCCGGACAGCGGTGAAACCATGCCGCCGAATACCCAGGGTGAAATAGTCACGCGCAGCGCCTGCGTGATGAAGGGCTACTACAAGATGGAAGAGGCTACACGGGATACCATCGATGCTGAAGGCTGGCTGCACACGGGTGATCTGGGCATTGTGGATGAGGCCGGCTATTTCAAGGTTACCGGTCGTATCAAGGAGATGATCATCAGGGGCGGCGAAAATATCTATCCACGCGAGATCGAGGAGTTTCTCCACGGCTATGAAAAGATCAACGACATTTATATCGTAGGGATTCCCGACAAGAAATACGGGGAACAGCTACTGGCTGTGATCAAGCTGAACGAGGGACAGACTGCATGCGAGGATGATCTGGTGGCCTACTGCCAGGGCAAAATTGCCCGCCACAAAATACCCCGCTACTGGGAGTTTGTTACCGACTTTCCCATGACCGCCAGCGGCAAGGTTCAAAAATTCAAACTGGTGGAAGAATTCGTGCGCAAGTACGCGGCATAGAAGAACACGGAGGTTCGACCGGATCGAATCATACGAGATCCCCGGGGTGTAAAACCGGCTTTAGCTGAGCCCTCAGTTGCCGAGAAACCATCTCTATTCGCGATACCCAGCCCATTTTCTATTAACGGTCTCTTTGGCCTTTAGTCTAATTCCGACTTGTCGGGACAACCTGACTACGTGAGTAGTTACCAACATTCTTATATTGAGCGTGGTTGACAGGACAACATACTGGAAGGAGGATGTGAATAGATGGGATTGATCAATCTTTTAATTAAAGATCCTCTGACCTTTATTTTGATAGCTGTACCGCTTTTGTACTCGGTTATCCTTCATGAGCTGGGCCATGGATGGGTTGCCTACAGAATGGGAGATCCCACCGCCAAGGAGATGGGCAGGTTGAGCCTCAATCCGCTGAAGCATCTCGACCCGGTTGGGACGCTCATGCTGTTTATCTTCGGCTTCGGATGGGCGCGACCGGTTCCCGTAAATTTTGCCAATCTGCGTGAAAGTCGGAAAGGGTTGATATTTGTTTCCTCAGC
>JAFCZZ010000056.1 GCA_019314085.1 Deltaproteobacteria bacterium
ATCTCCGGTTCCGTCTTCTGAACAAGTTCTCCTATATACTGGATGCCCGCATTTTTCAGGCAATTGGCCGACCGTACCGAAAGTTCCAGATCATCGACACCCTTGAGCAGGTTTTCGTTGATATGGTCTTCTTCTCCCACTTCCTCCGGTTTCTCCACCTCCTCCGGTTCATCAAAATTGATGAACACACTCACCTGTTCCTTCATGATCTTGGCGGCATAGGCAGCGGCCTCCTCGGGAAGGATGCTGCCGTCCGTCCAGATTTCCAGGACCAACTTATCGTAATCCGTTATCTGGCCTACGCGCGCGTTGGAAACCGTATACGAGACCTTCTTGATGGGGGAGAATATGGCATCAATATTGATGGTACCCTCAGGTTGTTCCGGACCTATCTCTCTGGTGGCGGGGACATATCCTCTCCCCACGTCGGCCACCAGTTCGGCCTTGAAGACTGCCTTATCCGAAAGGGTTGCCAAGTGATGCTCGGGATTAAGGACCTCAACCGTCTCATCGGTGATAATATCTCCCGCTTTGACGATCCCTTCACCGGAGGCGTCGATATGAAGTGTCCTGGGACTATCTTCGTGCAGTTTCAGTCGAACCCCCTTCATGTTCAAGATGATATCGGAAATATCCTCCTTGACACCAGAGGTACTGGAAAATTCATGAAGCACCCCGTCAAATTTCACGGAGGTAATGGCTGCACCGTAGATGGAAGAAAGGAGAACTCTCCTCAGGGCATTGCCCAGGGTGATCCCGAACCCCTTTTCCAAAGGCTGGCAGGTAAATTCACCGTAAAACGATGTGTGGTTCTTTTCGTCAACTTCTATTCGTTTCGGTTTTATAAGGCTGCGCCAGTTTCTCTCCATATTGTTAGTTCCTCATATAAAACTTTTTACTTAGAGTAAAACTCAACCACTAACTGCTCCTGAACGGGCATGGTCAACTCTTCTCGGGCGGGCAACGCCTTTACAACACCTGCAAAATTGTCTTTATCCATCTCCAGCCACTCGGGTATGCCACGCCTGGCAACGGTCTCCACGGCATCAAGTATCGTGGCAATCTTCCTGCTTTTTTCCTTAACCTGTATCTTGTCACCAACCTTAACCAGATACGAAGGTATATTCACCTTTCGGTCATTCACCAGGAAATGGTTGTGCCGTACGAGTTGCCTCGCCTCGCCCCTGGAAGATGCGAAGCCCAGTCTGTACACCATGTTGTCCAGTCTTCTTTCCAACAGAAGCAGCAAATTCGTCCCCGTTACGCCCTTCTGTCTCTCAGCCTTCTCAAAACAACCCTTGAAGGATTTTTCCAGAAGGCCGAACGTTCTTTTGAGTTTCTGTTTTTCCCTCAACTGGGTCCCGTAATCGGACGGCTTGCGCCTGAACTTGATCTGTCCATGTTCCCCGGGTACATAACTTCTCCGTTCGAAGGCACATTTATCGCCATAACACCTGTCCCCCTTCAGGAACAGCTTCGCGCCCTCAGCCCGGCATAACCTGCATAAAGATCCTCTGTATCTTGCCAAAATACTCCTCCGCTAATATGTAATCTAATCAGGATCAGGGTGCCTTTCCATAGGACAGGACCTAAACCCTTCTCCTTTTAGGCGGACGGCAACCGTTGTGGGGAATCGGCGTCACGTCCCTGATAAGACTTATGTTCAAACCCGCTGCCTGCAGCGCCCTGAGCGCCGATTCTCTCCCGGAACCGGGGCCCTTCATATACACCTGCACATTCCTCAGTCCATGCACCCTCGCCTTCTTAACGGCGTCCGTGGCCGTGAGCTGTGCGGCGAAGGGGGTACTTTTTCTCGACCCCTTGAATCCCTGCCCGCCACCGGAAGACCAGGCAATGACATTGCCGCTCAGATCCGTAATCGTGACGATGGTGTTGTTAAACGTCGACTGAATATGAGCAATCCCGTCAGAGATATTCTTTTTTTCCTTCTTCTTTACATTTCTCTTTTTTGGCTGAGCCATCGTTCCTCCAGGTAGAGAGCACGCCTCATGACGGGCTCTTCTCGCATTACTTTCTCTTTCCTCCCACAGCCCTTCTCGGGCCCTTTCTCGTTCGCGCGTTGGTAGAGGTCCTCTGTCCCCTCACGGGAAGACCCTTTCTATGCCTCAACCCTCTGTACGTCCCTATATCCATGAGACGTTTTATAGACATGGTAACCTCCCTCCGGAGATCACCCTCAACCTTGGAATCTTTATCTATAATGTCCCGTATTGCGGTTACCTGCTCATCGAGAAGATTGTCTGTCCTGGTATCAACGTCAATTCCCGCCTCTTCAAGGATCTTGCGGGATTTGGATCTCCCTATGCCGTATATGTACGTGAGGGCTATCTCCATTCTCTTGTTCTTGGGTAAATCGACCCCTGCTATTCGTGCCACCTGTGCAACCTCCCGCCGGTTATCCCTGGCGCTGTTTGTGTTTAGGGTTTTCGCATATGACTCTTACAACGCCACGTCTCTTGATAATCTTACACTTATCACATATCTTCTTAACAGACGCTCTTACTTTCACCGCTCTCACACTCCCTTTTCGTCCTACTTGGACCGATACGTAATCCTGCCCCGGGTCAGGTCATAGGGCGACAGTTCTATCGTCACCTTGTCCCCCGGCAGTATCTTGATAAAATGCATCCTCATCTTCCCCGAGATGTGGGCCAGAACACGGTGACCGTTCTCGAGCTCGACACGAAACATCGCATTCGGCAATGGTTCCAGCACCGTTCCTTCAACAATAATAGCGTCTTCTTTAGCCATGTGATCATCACCCCACCAGGTATCCGAGGTTACAGGTACCTGTTTATGCCCTGCTACTTAATATCACAGGCCCGTCTTCAGTGACGGCTATTGTATGTTCAAAGTGGGCCGACAGACTGCCATCATCCGTCACCACGGTCCATCCGTCAGGCTTCACCTTCACCCCGTATGAACCCTCATTTATCATGGGTTCTATGGCTATTACCATACCGGCCCTCAACTTGACTCCTCTGCCACTCACACCGAAATTAGGGACCGGCGGGTCTTCATGAAGGTCCTTCCCTATCCCGTGGCCGACATAGTCACGTACCACCGAGAACCCGGCCTTTTCTGCATGGCTCTGTACCGCAAAGCATATGTCGCCTAGTCGGTTTCCCTCTCGTGCTTGTTCTATCCCTTTGTACAGGGCCTCTTCCGTCACCTCCATCAGCCTGGCGGCCGATGCCGGGATCCTGCCCACGGCGACGGTGATGGCGGAATCTCCATAATATCCATTATAAAAGACCCCGAAATCGAGGCTTATGATGTCACCCTCTTCCAAGGGTCTGTCCGAGGGAAACCCGTGAACCACCTCCGAATTGAGCGATGCACAGAGCGCAAAGGGAAACCCTCCGTATCCCTTGAAAGCAGGCTTGGCACCCCTCTTTTGTGTCACGGCCTCGGCGTATTCATTCAAGGCCGAGGTTGTAATCCCCGGTTTCACCTTCTCTTTCAAACCAGTCAACACCTCTGCAACAATGGCGTTGCTCGCCCCCATCTTTTGTACTTCTTCGGGAGATTTGAGAATGATCATCTGTTGTACCGCCTTACAAACTGCTTTCCGTCAATGTCTTCTGCCCATCTTGCCCTTTTTCATGAACCCTTCGTACTGTCTCGTGAGTAGATGGGTCTCTATCTGACCGGCCGTGTCGAGAGCAACCCCAACGACAATGAGGAGCGCCGTTCCCCCAAAATAAAAGGGGACATTGAAGCGGCTGATAAGGATAGAGGGCAGGACACAAACAGCGGACACATACATGGCACCACTGAAGGTAAGCTTTGTCAGCACACTGTCTATGTACTCGGCGGTCTTCTTGCCCGGCCGTATTCCCGGCACGTAGCCCCCATGCTTTTTCATGTTGTCGGCAACATTTACCGGGTTGAAGGTGACGGCCGTATAAAAATAACAAAAGAATATGATAAGTACGACATAAAAAAGCTCGTACACAATCCTGCCCGGCATCAGGAACCCCGCCACCGTTTGCATCCACGGATGCGGAATGAAATTGGCAATGGTAGCCGGGAACATGATGATCGATGAGGCAAAGATCGGGGGGATAACACCCGCCGTATTAACCTTCAGGGGCAAATGGGTGGTTTGACCGCCATACATCTTCCTCCCGACAACCCTCTTTGCGTACTGTACGGGGATCCTCCTCTGGGCGCTCTCCACAAACACGATCACACCCACAACACCAAGCATCATCACGAGGAGAAGCACGACAAAGAATATCCCCATCTCACCCGTCGACAACAGTCGGAAGGTGTTCACCACAGCGGCCGGCCCCCTGCATACGATACCCGCAAAGATGATCAGAGATATTCCGTTCCCGATCCCCTTCTCCGTAATTGTCTCTCCCAACCACATGATAAATGACGTACCTGCCGTCAGGGTGATAACCGTCATCAGGCGAAAAGCCCATCCTGGGGTAATGACAACGGACAATCCAGAGGGACCTGCCATATTTTCGAGACCGACGGCTATACCGAACCCCTGGATGACACTTAGGATGACAGTCCCGTATCTCGTATACTGGGTTATCTTTCTTCTTCCCGCCTCACCCTCTTTCGACAACTTTTCGAGATGAGGAACGGCAACCGTCAGCAGCTGCAGGATAATGGATGCACTGATATAGGGCATGATACCCAGGGCAAACACGGAGAGCCTGCTCAACGCGCCCCCTGCAAACATGTCAAAGAGCCCAAGCAAGGAATTCTTCGCCTGTTCGAAAAGTGCGGCGAGGGCCTGCGTATCTATACCGGGGGTTGGAACATGAACACCTATACGATAGACGGCAAGGAGAAGAAAGGTGAAAAGTATCTTCTTCTGCAGTTCAGGGATCTTTGCTATGTTCTTAAAACCACCTATCATCAAACAACCTCTACTCTGCCGCCCGAGGCCTCTATCTTCTCCCGGGCGCCGCGGCTTATGCCCTGTACCTTCACCGTCAACGGATAGTCTATCGTCCCCTTACCAAGCACCTTGATTGCATCACCGGCACTTCTCACGATCCCGCTTGTCATCAGGGCATCTGCGTCGATGACCGAATCCTTGGGGAATACAGCCAGCTGGCCGATATTCACGATAACGACATCCTTTCGGAATCTATTGTAAAAACCCCTCTTCGGCAACCTTCTCGAAAGGGGCATCTGTCCCCCCTCAAAGCCGGGTCTGACACCCCCACCCGAACGGGCGTTCTGACCCTTATGGCCCCGGCAGGATGTTCCTCCGTGACCCGAACCATCGCCACGTCCTACCCGTTTTCTCTTTTTGGTGGCCCCCTCAGCGGGTCTCAATTCATTCAACTTCATGCGTCCATCTCACATTCTTCCACAGAGACCAGGTGGAAAACCTTCCCGACCATGCCTCTAATTTCCGGAGTGTCTTTCAGGTATACTGTCTTATGCATCTTTCCAAGTCCCATACCATGCAACACCTTCCTCTGCGTCTCAGGCCTCCCTATGGGACTCTTTATCAGTTCAATCTTAAGCTGTTTCACAACCTACGCTCCATATGCCATCTTTAGATTTCGGCGATATCCTTGCCCCGCAAAGCGGCTATCTGTGCAGGGCTTCTCAGACTTATCAGTCCCTCCATCGTTGCCTTAACAAGATTATGGGGGTTATGGGAACCAAGGCATTTGGTCAATATATTCTGGACTCCTGCCACCTCCAGAATGGCCCTGACGGCCCCTCCCGCTATGAGACCCGTACCCTTGGAGGCGGGCTTCAGAAGGACCCTCCCGGCCCCATAATGACCTAATACATCATGAGGGATCGTCCCATCCGTAATGGATACCTTGACGATGTTCCTCTTGGCCATCTCCATACCCTTCCTGATAGCCTCAGGAACCTCATGGGCCTTTCCCAATCCTACGCCGACAGAGCCGTTACCATCTCCAACCGCTACAATGGCGCTGAATCGAAACCTCCTGCCACCCTTTAGATCCAAAGATTTATAATTTTACGCCCATTTCTCGTACGCCTTCTGCAAGACACTTAACCCTTCCATGATAGAGGAACCTGCCTCGGTCAAAGACGGCTTCTTTGATATTCTTTGACAGGAGATCCTTTGCCAGCAGTTTTCCGACCTCCCTGGCCGCTTCGATCTTTTTAAGCCCCTTTGAACCTTCCTTGAGCCCTTTATTCAACGTCGATGCCTCGGCAAGGGTCTTCCCCACATCGTCGGCAATCGCCTGGACGTAGATGTATCTGGAACTACGAAAAACCGAAAGGCGAGGGCGCGCCTCGGTGCCAAAGATCTTGCTCCGCACCCTCTTTTGACGTCTCTCTCGTACCTTTTTCAATCTCTTTGTCGATGCCACAGTAATCCCGCTATAATAATGTTATGTCCCCGCAGATTTTCCTACCTTCTTCTTCACGTATTCGCCTGCGTACCTGATGCCCTTCCCCTTGTACGGTTCGGGCTTCTTTAAATCCCGTATCTGGGCAGCAACTCTGCCGACAAGCTCCTTGTCTATCCCTGAAACCAACAAGTTGACCTGTTTGTCAACCTTGATCGTTATACCCTCAGGCATCGTATATTCTACAGGATCGGAGTAGCCGATAAGGAGCTTGAGCACCTTATCTTGCACCTCTCCACGGTACCCGACACCCACTATCTCCAGGGCCTTTTCAAATCCAGAACTCACGCCTGTTACCGTATTTGCAAGCAACGTCCTTACAAGACCATGGAGAGATCTTCCCTTACCATCATCGGACAGGGCATCGACACGGGCAACAGACCCCTCTAGAGTAACCTCAACACCTGCCGGGATCTCCATGGAAAGGGTTCCCTTGGGACCCTCTACTATCATCAAAGAACCGTCCTTTTTGACCGTTACGCCATCAGGAATATCTATCGGTTTCTTGCCAATTCTCGACATGAACACATCTCCCGCTTCATCTTACCAGCCATAAAAATTTATTTTTACCATACATTACAGAGAATCTCACCGCCCAGGTTCAACGCCCGTGCCTGTTTATCGGCCATGATTCCCTTGGAGGTCGAAAGGATTGCTATCCCGTATCCATTCAAAACCTTAGGGATATCCAGACTGCCAGCGTATACCCTCCTGCTCGGTTTGCTCACCCTCTGTATATCGGTGATTGCACTTTCCTTCAGGCTTGAGTATCGCAGATGTATACGCAGCATACCATGAGGATTCTGGTCACCTTTTCTGACATCAAATCCGCTTATGTACCCTGCGTCTTTTAGCGCCTTTGCAAGACTCAGATTCACCTTCGACAGAGATACGTCCGCATTCTTAAACTTCCTACGATTCGCATTTCTGATCCTTGTCAGTATGTCGGCAATCGGATCGGTCATCCCCATCGTGGTTCTCCTTTACCAGCTTGATTTTGTAACACCCGGGATCTCTCCGTTAAGAGAACGTTTCCTCAGGCATATCCTGCACATATCAAATTTCCTATAGTAAGCTCGAGGTCTTCCGCACAGTGGACACCGGTTGTACCCCCGAACTGGGAATTTGTTCTTTATCTTGGCCTTTGCTATCAAGGATTTCTTTGCCACACCCATTCCTCCTAATTACGAAACGGCACACCCATTAATTTCAAAAGGTGCCGTGCTTCGTCGTCTGTCCGCGCCGTCGTGACAATAGTTATATTCAGACCCTTAACCTTGTCGATCTTATCATAATCAATCTCAGGAAAGATATAATGCTCATTGATCCCCATAGTGAAATTTCCCCTGCCATCGAACGATTTGGGTGAAATCCCCCTGAAGTCCCTGATTCTCGGTATGGCAACATTGACAAGCCTGTCGAGAAACTCAAACATCTTCTCCCGCCTCAAGGTCACCATACATCCTATCGACATACCTTCACGGAGTTTAAAGGTGGCAATCGATTTACGGGCCTTGGTAATAACAGGCCTCTGTCCCACGATCATGCCAAGTTCTAAAACGGCATTATCAAGTATCTTGATATTCTGTATTGCTTCACCCAGCCCCATGTTGACCACGATCTTTTCAATGCGGGGAACCTGCATGGAGTTTGTATATCCAAGCTCCTTGATCAGGGCAGGAGTTACTTCATCTTTATACTGTTTCTTTAATCTGGCCATCGGTCTTCCTATTCATCCAGCAGCTCTTGGCATTTTTTGCAGACTCGCACCTTCTTGCCATCCTCCAGCACCTTGTACCCCACCCTCACACCGGTGTTACACTTACTGCACACAAGCATGACATTGGATACCTGCAGGGGGGCCTCTTTTTCCACTATGCCACCCTTTCCGGTTGCGTCGGGCTTCTGATGCTTCTTCACCAGGTTCACCTTCTCGATCAGAATACGGTCTTTATCCTTGGTGACACTGAGCACCTTGCCGGTCTTCCCCTTCTCTCTGCCAGCAATTACCTTCACCGTATCGTTCTTCTTTATATGCATTCGATGGATCTCCAATAACATAGAGCGTTCAATCTTCTTTTATATGACTTCCGGAGCAAGGGAAACGATCTTCATAAACTGTTTCGCCCGCAGTTCCCGGGCGACAGGTCCGAATATTCGTGTGCCGAGCGGTTCGAGCTGATCATTAATCAGGACGGCAGAATTCTCATCAAACTTGAGATACGAACCGTCGTTCCGACCGATTTCTCTCCGCGTTCTCACAACAACGGCCTTCAGGACATCCCCCTTCTTCACCTTCGAATTGGGGATCGCCTCCTTGACGGACACGACAATAACATCCCCTACATGGGCATATCTCCTCCGCGAGCCACCAAGGACCTTTATACAACAGACCTTTTTGGCCCCGGAATTATCAGCTACCTTCAAAAAGGTTTGCATCTGTATCATAACAAAAACTCCGTCACTAGAATCCCGCTACTTCGCCTTTTCCAGTATCTCACACACCCTCCACCGCTTTTCCTTGCTGAAGGGGCGTGACTCGACAATCATCACTTTATCACCCAGGCCACAGCTGTTTTCTTTGTCGTGGGCCTTGTATTTTATATGTCTCTTTATGTACTTATGAAATTTGGGATGTTTGACCAACCGTTGTGTCAGGACAACCACTGTCTTGTCCATCTTGTCACTGACCACCATCCCCTGTATCGTTCTCTTTTTACCCTTGGTATCGTCCATACTAACTCAGTGCTCCTCTTTCCCTGAGAACGGTCTTTACACGGGCCACATTTCTCTTTACCTTCTTGATCACGGAAGAAGACTCCAACTGCCCGGTCGCAAACCTGATACGAAGCCTGAAGAGCTCCTCAACAAAGCCCTTCTCCTTTTCTTTCAGCTCATCCACGCCAAGATCTCTGATTTCCTTAATTTTCATCAAATATCTCCCTGGAAAGAACCTTTGTCGCCATGGGAAGCTTGTGCGATGCCAGTCTCAGTGCCTCACGGGCAACCTCTTCCGGAACACCCTCCATCTCATAGAGAATCGTGCCCTTCTTGACGATGGCAACCCACTCTTCCGGAGATCCTTTTCCCTTTCCCATACGGGTCTCTGCCGGTTTTTTGGTGATCGACTTGTGGGGAAAAATGCGTATCCATATCTTACCGCCACGTTTCACGTGACGGGTTATCGCGATACGGGCCGATTCGATCTGCCGCGCCGTTATCCGGCCGCTTTCCAATGCCTGGAGCCCGTATTCACCAAAATCCACCGTGATTCCCTTATGGGCCGCGCCCTTTATGCGACCCTTATGGATCTTCCTGTATTTTACCCTTTTTGGTGCTAACATAATAACCCTATCCCTGCGAGTCCAAAGTGTTTTTCTTGTCCGGCAGGACCTCGCCATTAAATATCAAGACCTTGACACCTATGATCCCGTAGGTCGTCTTGGCCTCGGCAAACCCATAATCAATATCCGCCCGCAACGTGTGGAGGGGAACCCTGCCCTCTCGGTACCATTCCCTTCTCGCCATTTCCGCTCCGCCCAATCTTCCTGAACACGCAACCCGGATACCCTGAACACCAAACTTGAGGGCCGTGGTTACGCTTCTTTTCATGGCCCTTCTGAAATTTACCCTCCGTACAAGCTGCAGGGCGATATTCTCGGCTACGAGTTGGGCATCGGTCTCTGGTTTGCGTACCTCCAGTATATTGATGATGACCTCTCCCGTCATGACCTTTTCGAGATCTTTCTTTATCTTCTCTATCTCGGTCCCTTTTCGCCCGATGATAATCCCCGGACGCGCCGTATATATATTAACCTTCGCCTTATCGGAGGCCCTTTCAATCTCTATCCTGGATATGCCGGCATGGAAAAACTTATCCTTGAGATGTTTCCTGACCCTTATATCTTCATGGAGTAGCTCACTGTAGTTTCGCTCAGCGAACCATCGTGAGCTCCAGGTCTTATTAATGCCCAACCTGAACCCGATGGGATTTACCTTTTGTCCCAAACCTTCACCTCCCTAGAGATTACCCTTCGTCAAGTATAACCGTTATGTGACTTGTTCTCTTTCGTATGGACGCCGCTCTTCCCTGTGCCCGCGCCCTCCACCTCTTCAGCGAAGGACCCTGATCCACAAACACCTCTCGTACGTAAAGGATATTCTCATCTATGTTGGGATTCTGTGCCGCGTTAGCCATAGCGGACTTCAAAACCTTCCTGACGATGCCTGCGGCCTTCTTATCGGTAAAGCCAAGCCTTGTGTCCGCATCTTCAACCTTTTTCCCCCGGATTAGATCGACCACCAACCGTGCCTTCTGTGGCGATATCCGAACATATTTTACAACTGCTTTTGCTTCCATTTGTCACAAAACCCCACGGCTATCTCTTTTTTAGCCTTGTTTTCCTGTCGCCCGCGTGACTGTAAAAGGTCCTCGTTGGCGCAAATTCACCCAGCTTGTGTCCAACCATGTCCTCCGTCACATATACGGGAATGAACTTCTTCCCATTATGTACCGCAAACGTATGGCCTACGAGCTCGGGAGCAACCATGGAACGGCGGGACCATGTCTTTATCACACCCCTGCCCCCTGCAGCCTCCGCTGACCGGACCTTTTTCAGAAGTTTCTCATTGATATAGGGGCCTTTTTTTATTGAACGCGCCACACTCTATCCTCTTTTCTTCACGATATATTTATCAGAATTCTTGTTCTTCCTGGTTTTATACCCTTTAGTGGGAACCCCCCACGGAGTACAGGGATGTCTGCCGCCGGACGAGCGCCCCTCTCCACCACCCATCGGATGGTCAACGGGGTTCATAACCACCCCTCGAACCTTGGGTCTCTTGCCCAACCATCGGGTGCGCCCCGCCTTTCCGATACTGACATTCTCATGATCGAGGTTCCCGAGCTGCCCTATCGTCGCCTTGCATTCCATCAGGATTTTCCGGACTTCTCCCGAAGGCAGACGGATCTGAGCGTACGAACCCTCCTTTGCCATAAGCTGGCCATAGGTCCCCGCACTCCTGATCAGCTGTCCCCCCTTGCCTATTTTGAGTTCAAGGTTATGGATAAGAGAACCCAGGGGTATATTTTTCAGAGGGCTCGTGTTGCCTGTCTTTATATCTACCTTTTCCCCACTGACAATCGTATCACCCACTTCAAGTCCCAGCGGGGCAAGTATGTATCTCTTCTCCCCATCTACGTAATGAAGAAGGGCTATCCGCGAGGAGCGATTCGGGTCATACTCGATAGCCGCTACCCTGGCGGGGATATCTATTTTATCGCGCCTGAAATCTATAACCCGAAACTTCCTCTTGTGTCCCCCGCCGATATGCCGGCTTGTTATCCGCCCGCGGTTGTTCCGTCCACCTGTCCTCTTCAGCGATCGCGCAAGGGCCTTTTCAGGTTTCGCTTTCGTTATCTCCTCAAAGGTGAATCCCGTCTGGGCTCTTCTCCCCGGAGATGTCGGCTTGTATGTCTTGAGTGCCATATTTCTTCCCTACAACCCCTTCTTGCTATACTCCCTCGTGAACCTCGATAGAACTGCCGGGAGCGAGTGTAATCACAGCTTTTTTCCAATTTCGTCTTCTGCCGATAACCCTTCCTACCCTCTTCTTTTTTCCGGATATGTTTATCGTATGGACATCCACCACGCTGACCTTGAATATCTTTTCTACGGCATTGCGGATGTCTATCTTCGTGGCCCCTCGATCCACCTCGAAGAGATACTTGTTATCTTCCTCCCTGGCGATCGTGCTCTTTTCTGTAACGAGCGGTTTTTTGATTACGGAATATATATTCATTATGAAAGCAACGCCCCTTCTATCTTTTTCACGGAGGGCTCTAAAAGAACAAGATTATCATACTTTAAGAGATCGTACACATTGATGCCCTCTGATCGCATCATCTTCACAGCCTTGATATTCTGAGAGGATTTTTCCAATATGATGTTTTTCTCCTCCAGGACAAAGAGGGTCGTTCCGAGTTCAAACCGGTCCAGAACCTCCTGAAATCTCTTCGTCTTTATCTCATCCATCGGAAAGTCTTTGAGTATGATGACCTTGTCTTCCTTCACCTTCATACTCAAGGCGGACCTCAACGCCGCCCTCCTCACCTTTTTGGGAACCCTGTAGGAATAGTCCCGGGGGTGGGGACCGAACACGGTCCCGCCGCCTCTCCAGAGGGGGGATCGCGACGTACCCGCTCTCGCCCTTCCGGTTCCCTTCTGACGCCACGGCTTTCTTCCCCCGCCGCGGACATCAGATCTGGTCTTGGTGGAAGCGGTCCCCTGCCGCCTGCATGCAAGCTGCATCCTTACAACTTCATACAGGATATGTTCATTCACCTCGGCGCCGAAGACACCATCGTTCAGCTCCACCTCGGCTACCTTGGTTTTTTCTATATCGTATACATTCAGAACCGGCATTTTTACCATCTACCTTATAGTTTAATAGAATCCTTGATTAAAACGATACCGTTCTTGCTGCTGGGGACTGCGCCCTTCACTAGAATCAGGTTTTCCTCCGGCCGCACACCCACCACCATCAAGTTTTGAACGGTCTGTCTGTGATTACCCATATGCCCGGGCATCTTCTTCCCCTTGAAGACCCTGGAAGGCCACGCACTGGCCCCTATAGAACCGGGCGCCCGATGAAACATTGAACCATGCCCGGAAGGCCCACCAGCAAATCCATGCCTTTTGATCACACCTGCAAAACCCCGGCCTCTGGTTGTTCCGACCACATCGATATAGTCGCCTACCTTGAAGATATCGGCCTTGACCTCCGAGCCTACCTCATACTGATCGGTAGATTCCAGCCGGAACTCCCTGAGGATTCTGAAAGAACCCTTGTCGGCCTTTTTAAAATGGCCCTTGAGGGGTTTATTGACGGCCTTTTCCTTTACCCGATCAAACCCGAGCTGTATGGCATCATATCCGTCTACATCTTCGGCCTTCTTCTGTATGACAACGCAGGGTCCCGCCTCGATAGCAGTAACGGGGATCACAGAACCGTCATCCCAGAATATCTGGGTCATACCCAACTTTTTGCCTATCAGTCCCTTTATCATGACATCTACGACTTCCCATGCATCTTTTTGACAAAAAACGAGGAGATGAAACCGAAAAGATCATCTCCTCACTCCTCGTCAAACCTATAATTTTATCTCTACATCGACACCGGCGGAGAGATCAAGCTTCATCAATGTGTCCACAGTGGACTGGGTCGGCTCAACGATATCTATAAGTCTTTTGTGAGTGCGTATCTCAAATTGCTCTCTGGATTTCTTATCAACATTGGGCGATCTATTCACGCAATACTTATTGATCACTGTCGGAAGGGGAATCGGTCCCGCAACACGCGCACCCGTCCTCTTCGCTGCTTCCACAATATCCTGTGCCGACCTGTCAAGGAGCTTATATTTACCAACCCGGGGCCTATTCTATTATTTCGCTGACGACTCCGGCCCCGACAGTCCTGCCGCCCTCACGGATAGCAAATCTCAGCTTCTCCTCCATGGCGATAGGGGTTATCAGTTCTACGACCATCTCCACATTATCACCAGGCATCACCATCTCGATCCCTTCGGGAAGAGTGGAAACACCTGTCACGTCCGTTGTTCTGAAATAAAACTGCGGCCGATATCCGTTGAAGAAGGGTGTATGCCTTCCACCCTCTTCCTTCGTGAGGACATATACCTGCGCCTTGAACTTCGTATGGGGGGTGATGGAACCCGGTTTCGCAACAACCTGGCCCCTCTCAACATCTTCCCGCTTTGTACCCCTCAGGAGGATCCCGATATCATCACCGGCCCGTCCCTCATCGAGGGTCTTCCGGAACATCTCAACGCCGGTACATACCGTCTTGAAGGTAGGTCTGATCCCCACGATCTCGACTTCGTCGCCCGTCCTGACAATTCCCCTGTCGGCACGGCCGGTAACAACCGTCCCGCGCCCGGAGATGGTAAAGACGTCTCCAACCGGCATCAGGAAAGGCTTCTCGAGATCCCGAACAGGCTCCGGTATATAAGCATCAACGGCGTCCATGAGTTCCCAGATACTCTTTACTTCCTCGGAATCCGCGTCATCACTTTCCAGGGCCTTCAGGGCCGATCCTCTGATAATCGGGAGATCGTCGCCGGGGAATTCGTAATCTGTCAGAAGCTCTCGCAGCTCGAGCTCAACGAGATCAAGGAGTTCCGGGTCATCAACCAGATCAACCTTGTTCATGTACACAACAATGTACGGCACCTGGACCTGCCTGGCAAGGAGGATATGCTCTCTGGTCTGCGGCATGGGGCCGTCCGAGGCCGCCACCACCAGTATGGTTCCGTCCATGTGAGCGGCACCCGATATCATGTTCTTTATGTAGTCGGCATGCCCCGGGCAATCGACATGGGCATAGTGCCGCTTTTCGGTTTCATACTCAACATGTGCAATATTGATGGTAACCCCTCGCTCCTTCTCTTCGGGGGCGTTATCAATCGAATCAAAGGGCATAAATTCGGCAAGGCCCTTGGAGGCCAGATGTTTTGTTATAGCTGCAGTCAATGTGGTTTTTCCATGATCCACATGTCCGATCGTTCCAATATTTAAATGTGGCTTTGTCCTCTCAAATTTCTTCTTTGCCATAACCATTACCTCCTTTGTTTAAAAATGGTCACCTGATTTCCTTATCAGTACGTTTTCCAGTCTACTCCCGTAGGATATCCCGCTTCAGCTTCTGCAAAAAACACTCCGAATTCCGATCCGAAGGTCGTTCTCTCTAAAATCTGTAGTGGGCAAACGCCTTATTTGCCTCAGCCATCTTGTGGGTGTCTTCCCTCTTCTTGACAGACGCCCCCCTGCCCGAAGCTGCATCCATGAACTCGGCCGCCAGCTTCTCCTTCATGCTTTTGCCGACCCGTGACTGGGCATTCCCTATCAGCCACCTGATCGCAAGAGCCGTTCTCCTCTCCGGCGCAACCTCTGTGGGAACCTGATAGGTGGCACCACCTATCCGTCTCGATTTCACCTCAAGGACAGGTCTTACGTTGTCCATCGCCTTTTCAAAGACATCAAGGGGCGGATCCTTCATCTTGTCCTCTATAATGCCAAAGGCACCGTAAAGTATGGACTCGGCAACACTCTTCTTTCCCTTTTTCAGCAGATTGTTGATGAACCGTGCCACCAAGGCACTGTTGTACTTGGGATCTGCCAGTATCTTTCTCTTTGTTACTACTCTTCTGCGCGGCATATGGCTATTCCTGTCTACTTTGGTCTTTTAGAGCCGTATTTCGACCTGCCCTGTTTCCTGTCCTGCACCCCTACGGCATCGAGTGAACCCCGTACGATATGATACCTAACCCCGGGAAGATCCTTGACCCTGCCGCCCCTTACGAGAACAACAGAGTGCTCCTGAAGATTATGCCCCATGCCCGGTATATACGAGGTAACCTCGTACCCGCTGGTGAGACGAACCCTGGCAACCTTTCTCAGCGCGGAATTCGGCTTCTTGGGAGTGGTTGTATAGACCCGCACACACACCCCTCTTCTCTGGGGGCAACCGGCAAGGGCCGGGGCCGAAGTCTTTTTTTTCGTCTTTGATCTGCCTTTGCGTATCAACTGGTTTATCGTAGGCATTATTCCTCCAAAAATCCTTCCCGCTCTATCTCGCAAAAACCGCTCTGTCTCTGTAGTAGCAAAGTAGCGGTTTGTATCAATTCACGACTTGACTGTCAAGGCTTTTCTCTATGTTCTCTTCATTTATTTGCTGGTTTTCAGGGATCAGATTTTCGGCCTCAACGGCTATCCCCAGCTTCTTATACATGGGAAGCCCCGTACCGGCAGGGACCAGTCTCCCCATAATCACATTCTCCTTGAGACCCCTCAGGTGATCCACCTTCCCGGCCAGGGCGGCCTCTGTAAGGACACGGGTTGTCTCCTGGAAAGATGCCGCGGATATAAAGCTGTCGGTGTGGAGTGATGCCTTGGTGATCCCGAGAAGCACGGGGACGGCAGTGGCCGGCTTTTCTCCCCGTTTGATTACCCTTTCATTTTCCTCACCAAAGGCAACCTTGTCAACCTGCTCATCCACGAGAAACGTGGTATCCCCGAAGTCCGTCACCCGGACCTTCTTAAGCATCTGCCGCACGATAATCTCAATGTGCTTGTCATTGATCTTGACCCCCTGTAGGCGATACACCTCCTGCACCTCGTCGACCAGGTAACTCGCCAGCTCCTTCTCACCCTTGATGTTCAGGATATCATGGGGATTGCTCGATCCGTCCATCAGGGCCTGACCTGCGACAACCCGATCACCCTCCTGGACACTGATATACCGTCCCCTGGCGATCAGATATTCCTTGGAATCTCCCACGTCGGGGGTAATGATGATCTTTCTCTTTCCCTTGGCGTCTTCACCGTAAGAGATCTCTCCGTCTATCTCGGCTATGACGGCATAATCCTTCGGCTTTCTCGCCTCAAAAAGCTCTGCGACACGCGGGAGACCACCGGTGATATCCTTTGTCTTGGTGGTCTCGCGAGGAATCCTGGCGATAATATCACCCGCCTTTATGGTATCACCCTCCGAAACGCTGATATTCGCCCCCACGGGCAGCAGGTATCGTGCGATCGCTTTGGTTCCCGGAACCCGGACCGTCTTTCCGCCCTTGTCCTTGATCGAAACCCGGGGCCGCAGGTCGGCAGCCCGGTACTCGACAATGACCTTTCTCGAAAGACCGGTGACCTCGTCAACCTGTTCCTGCATGGTCTTCCCTTCAACAATATCTCCAAACTTCAACGTCCCGTCAACCTCGGAGAGTATCGGGATCGAATAGGGATCCCACTGGGCAATCAGGGTACCTGCCTCGACCTCCTGCCCTTCAGCAACCTTCAGGACCGCCCCATAGGGAACAGAATATTTACCACGGTTCCGCCCCTCCTGATCCAGGACGTGGACCTCCCCCTTCCTGCTCATAACGACGGCGCCACCATCCTTGTCTGCAACCACAAGATCAACAAACTCGAGTATCCCGTTATGTCGAGCCTCCAGTGTAGAGTGTTCCTCAAATTTCGCGGTACCGCCGATATGAAAGGTTCTCATGGTCAACTGGGTTCCCGGTTCACCGATAGACTGAGCCGCGATGATGCCGACCGCCTCGCCTATATTGACCAGATGACCATGTGCCAAGTCTCTCCCATAGCACCGTGCGCAGACACCATGCTTGGACTTGCAGGTAAGGGCGGATCGTATCAGGACCCTGCTCAGCCCCGCCGTATCGATCTTCTCCGCAAGGGCCTCGTCAATCTCCTGATTTGCCTCCACCAGAACTTCCCCGGTAAAGGGATCCTCTATGTCCTCCAGAGCTACCCGTCCGAGAACACGCTCACCAGCCGTCTCTATGATCTCTCCACCTTCAACCAGAGCGGAAACATAGATTCCATCAAGCGTTTCGCAATCCACCTCCATGATGACACTGTCCTGCGCCACATCGACAAGCCTCCTGGTAAGATATCCGGAGTTTGCCGTCTTGAGGGCGGTGTCGGCAAGGCCCTTTCTGGCACCGTGCGTGGAGATAAAGTACTCCAGGACCGTAAGACCTTCCCTGAAATTGGCGGTAATAGGCGTTTCTGGGTCTTTCCGCCTTCAGGGTTCCCTATCTCCTCGGTACCGATACCCCGCAGCATGTCATCGGCAACCTTCTCGGTAGCATGGGCCCAGATATCGATTACCTTGTTATAGCGTTCACCATCGGTTATCAGACCGTCCATATACTGTTTCTGTATATCGATGACATCCTTCTGGGCCTTTCCGACGGTGTCGGCCTTGCTCTCGGGAATGGCAAGATCACCCATGGCGATCGACAGGCCGGAGATCGTGGCATACTTATAGCCAAGATCCTTCACCCGGTCCGCGAGGATAACTGTTGTCTTTGCCCCGGAAGAGCGGTAACAGTAATCGATCAGGTTGGCTATCTCCTTCTTGTTGATCACCTTATTGACAAAGGCAAAGGGGATGGTATCAGGCATAATCTCATACAGCAGTATCCTGCCGACGGTTGTGTCGTTCAGCTGTCCCTCCATCCGAACCTTTATACGGGCGTGGAGATCAATCGCCTCAGCATCATACGCGCTCCTCACCTCATCAACCCCGGAGAAGGTCATCCCCTCCCCTTTGACATATTCCCGCGACCTCGTCATGTAATATATACCGAGGACCATATCCTGGCTGGGAACGATAATCGGTTTCCCATTTGCGGGTGAGAGTATGTTATTGGTAGACATCATGAGGCACCGTGCCTCGACCTGGGCCTCTACCGACAGCGGTACGTGCACCGCCATCTGATCGCCGTCGAAGTCCGCGTTGAATGCCGCGCACACGAGGGGATGGAGCTGCAATGCCTTCCCCTCGATAAGAACCGGTTCAAAGGCCTGTATCCCCAGTCGGTGAAGGGTCGGAGCCCTGTTCAGCATAACGGGGTACTCACGAACGACCTCATCCAGGGCATCCCATACCTCTGGGCCTTCCTTTTCGACCATCTTCTTCGCACTCTTGACGGTCGTCACATACCCTTTCTCCTCAAGCCGGTTATAGATAAAGGGCTTGAACAGTTCGAGGGCCATCTTTTTGGGAAGGCCGCACTGGTGCAATCTGAGATCGGGTCCCACCGTGATCACGGACCGTCCCGAGTAGTCGACCCGCTTGCCGAGGAGGTTCTGCCTGAATCTTCCCTGCTTCCCCTTGAGCATGTCGGACAGGGACTTCAGCGGTCTTTTGTTGGAACCCGTGACCGCACGACCGCGCCTCCCGTTGTCGAACAGGCAGTCAACGGCCTCCTGGAGCATCCGCTTTTCATTCCGTATGATAATCTCCGGGGCATTGAGCTCCAGCAGCCGTTTCAGACGGTTGTTACGGTTGATGACCCGCCGGTAGAGATCATTGAGATCGGAGGTGGCGAAACGCCCGCCATCCAGAGGAACGAGGGGTCTCAGATCGGGAGGGATAACCGGGAGTACCGTCAGGACCATCCATTCAGGCCTGTTCCCCGATTTTTTCAGTGTCTCAACAACCTTTAACCGTTTCACGAGTTTTGTCTTTTTCGTAACGGATGTAGCCTCCCTCAGTTCGGCCCGGAGCTCATTGTCCAGCTCTTCAAGATTAATCTCTTCCAGAAGCGTTCTGATGGCCTCCGCGCCTATACCCACCTCAAAGGCATCCTCTCCGTATTCATCCAGCAGTTCCAGGTACTGGTCTTCCGAAAGGAGTTCCTTCTTCTGCAGAGGGGTATCCTTCGGATCAAGGACAAGCCAGGACTCAAAGTACAATACCCTCTCCAGCTCCTTCAGTGTGAGATCCAGGACATTCCCGATCCTGCTGGGAAGGCTCTTGAGAAACCAGATATGCGCCACCGGTGATGCCAGGGTTATATGCCCCATCCTCTCCCTACGGACCTTTGACTGGATGACCTCAACGCCGCATTTCTCGCACACCATACCCCGGTGTTTCATTCTCTTATAGCGACCGCAGAGGCATTCGTAGTCCTTGACCGGCCCGAAGATCTTCGCGCAGAACAGGCCGTCTCTCTCGGGCTTGAATGTCCGGTAATTGATCGTCTCGGACTTCTTGACCTCGCCGCGAGACCACGAAATTATCGTTTCCGGTGAGGTCAGTGACACCTTGATGGCATTGAACCTAACAGGATCCTTAGGTTTCTCGAAAAAACCGTAGATATCTTCCACTCGATACCACTCCCTTTATTTTCTAACAGTTTCTGTAGAGGACCAGTCCTCACGCATCCTCTAGCAATTCAACATTAATGGCCAGGCCCTGCAGTTCCTTGACCAGGACGTTAAAGGACTCCGGCAGTCCAGGCTCCAGGGTATGCTCCCCCTTAACGATAGCCTCGTACATCCTTGTCCTCCCCGCCACGTCGTCCGCCTTGACGGTCAGAAACTCCTGCAGGGCGTAGGCGGCGCCGTAGGCCTCAATAGCCCATACCTCCATTTCACCCAGTCTCTGTCCGCCGAACTGCGCCTTTCCCCCAAGCGGCTGCTGTGTAACCAGGGAATAGGGTCCTATGGATCGTGCATGGATCTTATCGTCGACAAGGTGATGGAGTTTCAGCATGTAGATCATCCCCACGGTTACATCCTGGTCAAAGGCCTCTCCCGTCCGGCCGTCAAAAAGCCTCGTCTGACCCGTTTCCGGCAGATCGGCCAATCGGAGCATGTCCTTTATCTCATCCTCATGAGCCCCATCGAAGACCGGGGTGGCCATTGGGACTCCGTTCTCCAGCCTGCGGGTAAGTTTTCCAATTTCGTCGTCGGTAGCTCCATCAACAAAGGCATCAAATTCGGGAGATGCGTACACCCCCTTCAGCTCTTTTTTCACCGCATCCATACCAGATTTGTTCACAATATCCTGAATCTTTTTACCCAATCCCTTTGCCGCCCATCCGAGATGGGTTTCGAGGATCTGGCCGACGTTCATACGCGAGGGCACACCGAGGGGATTCAAGACGATATCGACCGGTGTTCCGTCCTCAAAGAAGGGCATGTCCTCCTCCGGGAGTATCCTCGAGAGCACCCCCTTGTTGCCGTGTCTTCCGGCCATCTTGTCACCGACAGAGAGTTTTCTCTTGATGGCAACATACACCTTTACCAGTTTGATCACGCCAGGCGGGAGCTCATCCCCCACCTTCATTTTCTCTATCTTCTCCGCAAAAAACGCCTCGACACCCTCCACCCTTTCGGCAAGGCCTGCGAGCAGTGCCCGGACCTTCTCCTCAGCCTCATAATCATCAAGCGCTATATCCTTCCAAAACTTGGCGGGGATAGCCTCAAGGATCTCTCTCGTAATGGTCTCCGCCTTTTTCAGAAAAACCTTTTTACCGTTCGGATCGGCCAGTTTTGAGGCAGAGACCTTCCCGACCAGTAGTGCGGAGAGCTTTTTCTCCACATTATCGGTAATAATCCTGGTTTCATCATCCCTGTCCTTCAGGAGACTCTCGATCTCTTCGTCTTCTATCTCCTTGGATCTGCTGTCCTTATCGGCCCCCTTACGGGTAAATATCTTGGCATCTATAACCACGCCATCGACACCGGGCGGGACCCTGAGAGACGTATCCCTGACATCGCCGGCCTTCTCCCCGAAGATGGCACGCAGCAACTTCTCCTCCGGCGACAGTTGGGTTTCACCCTTCGGTGTAACCTTTCCCACAAGAATATCACCCGCTTTTACCGACGCGCCCATCCTGACAATGCCGCTTTCATCCAGATTTCTCAGGGCATCCTCTCCCACGTTGGGGATATCCCGCGTAATTTCTTCCTTGCCCAGTTTGGTGTCTCTCGCCACCGTCTCGAATTCGTCTATATGCACGGAGGTATAGATATCATCCTTCGCGATTCTCTCACTGATCAGGATGGAGTCTTCGTAGTTGTATCCGCCCCACGGCATGAAGGCAACCATAACATTTCTGCCCAGTGCCAGTTCGCCGTTATCGGTAGCCGGGCCGTCTGCTATAATGTCTCCCTTTTTCACCCGGCTTCCCTTGTCTACGATGGGTTTGTGATTAAAACAGGTATTCTGGTTTGCACGCTGATACTTGGTCAGGTTGTAGATATCGACACCGATATCGGACGCATCCAGATCTCTGACATCGCGTTTGATAACAATCCTCGCGGCATCAACATCCTCTACAATACCGGACTCCTTTGCCACGATGACGGCACCCGAATCTCGCGCTACGACCGCCCCCATACCGGTCCCCACAAAGGGGGCCTCCGGCTTGAGCAGCGGAACAGCCTGACGCTGCATATTGGAACCCATCAGGGCCCGATTGGCATCATCATGTTCCAGAAACGGGATCAGCCCGGCAGCAACAGAAACAAGCTGACTGGGGGATACGTCCATCAGATCTATCTCCCCGGGGCCTACGGTTACGTAATTCCCACTCTTCCGCGCCGTAATGAGATCACCGGTAAACTTCCCCTTTGCATCGACAGGGACATTTGCCTGGGCTATGATATAATCCTCTTCCTCTGTCGCAGTGAGATACCGGATCTCATTAAAAACCTTTCCCCCTTTTACCACCCGGTACGGTGTCTCTATAAAACCGAAATCATTGACCCGGGCATAGGCGCTGAGGGATACGATCAGACCGATATTGGGACCTTCCGGCGTTTCAACAGGACACACACGCCCATAGTGGGTATTGTGTACATCCCGTACCTCAAACCCCGCCCTCTCACGGGTAAGTCCTCCAGGGCCGAGGGCCGACAATCTCCTCTTGTGCGTAATCTCGGAGAGGGGATTGGTCTGATCCATAAACTGGGACAGCTGGCTGCTCCCGAAAAACTCATTGACCACAGCGGTAACCGGTTTGGCATTGATAAGATCGTGCGGCATCATGGTCTCTATATCGAGGAGGTTCATCTTCTCCTTGATGGCACGCTCCATCCGCACCAGCCCGATTCGGTACTGATTCTCTATCAGCTCGCCAACGGACCGGATCCTTCGGTTCCCGAGGTGATCGATATCATCGACACTGTACTCGGGTACGCCGTTTTTCAGGTTGACGAGGTACTTTACCGCCTCCATGACGTCATCCTCACGGAGGACCGTCGTATCGGACGGGAAAAAGAGGCTGTTGAAAAACCGGTGGGCCGTTTCAAGCGAGGGGGGGTTGCTGGGTCTCAGTCTCCGGTATATGTCGATGATGGCGTCCTCTTGGGTCTCGATCTTATCGATGAGTATGGTGTTTCGGATGTAAGCGTTGGTTCCTTCCTCGTCAAGCTGAATAAGCCTGACTTCCTTGATTTTCCTTTCATGGAGGAGATTCAGGGCATCTTCGTCCAGCTCATCGTTGCATTTCAGGAGGACTTCACCGGTTGCGGGATCCACCACGTCCGAGGCAAGGGCCTTACCCACAAGGTATTCCCCGCCTACATCCAGCCGGTTCATCCCCGCATCCTTCACCTTCTTCAGGAAGGTCCTTGTAATCTTTCTTCCCTTCTTGAGGAGTATCTCGCCGGTCTTCGGATCCTTGATATCTTCGGTCACCCTCTCACCGACAAGGTTGTCATCAACAACCAGAGAGACACGGTTACCGCTCAGGACAACCTTCTCAATATTGTAGAAGTATTCCATCAGGTCTTCCGCAGAATATCCCATGGCCTTGAGGAGCACCGTGACCGGCATCTTCCTCCTCCTGTCCACCCTGGCGTAGAGGATATCCTTCGGATCAAATTCGAGATCAAGCCAGGAGCCCCGGATGGGGATCACCCTCGCTGAATAGATCAGCTTCCCACTCACATGGGTCTTTCCCTTGTCGTGACCGAAAAATATGCCCGGCGACCGGTGCAACTGACTGACAATGACCCTCTCGGTACCGTTGACATTAAAGGTACCCTTTTCGGTCATCAACGGAATCTCGCCGAAGTATATCTCCTGCTCCTTGATGTCACGTATGGTCTTCTGCTCGCCGGCGCGAACATTATTATTGTCAAACACGACAAGCCGAACCACGACCCTCAGGGGGGCGTTATAGGTCATTCCCCTCTGTGTACACTCTCGGACATCATACCGGGCATTGCCTATCTTGTAACTGACAAATTCCAGGGAGCATTTCCCGCTAAAATCGACAATGGGGAAAACACTCTTAAAGGCCCCCTGAAGACCGAAATCTCCCCTCTTTCCGGGTTCTATATCGGTCTGGAGGAATTTCTCATAGGACTTTCTCTGAATTTCTATGAGATCGGGTATCTCGACTATCTTTTTTATGCGGCCAAAACTTTTTCTATACGTACCCATAGTGATCCTTGTAATGGTCTACCTTCATAAAAGAGAGAAGCCAGAACAGAAAAATCCTTTCCGACCTCTGGCTTCCGGACTCATACCATTGAATCCCCCAATAACGTTCAACTACGGACGACTGTTATTTGATCTCTACCGTTGCGCCCACTTCTTCCAGCTTCGTCTTTATCTCTTCGGCCTCGTCCTTCGATACACCCTCTTTAACAGCCTTGGGGACACCTTCGACAAGGTCCTTGGCCTCTTTAAGCCCTAACCCCGTTACGGCCCTGGCAACCTTGATAACCTGGATCTTCTGGTCGCCGAATCCCGTGAGGATAACATCAAAATCTGTTTTTTCCTCTGCCGGGGCCGCTGCCGCCGGTCCGGCCGCTGCTACTGCTGCCACCGGGGCCGCCGCAGAGACACCAAGTTTCTCCTCTAATTCCTTCACCATCTCAGACAGTTCAAGGACCGTCATATTTTCGATAAAGGTGATAACCTCTTCCTTCGTAATCTTTTTTGCTGTTGCCATTGTTCTATATATCCTTTCCTGTATGTCTAATTGTCTTCTTTATTCAGTCTATGAGCCTCAAGCACCTGCACAAACCCACGGGGAACTGCGCTCAAAACGGTAACAAGCTGGGTCTGCGCTCCTACCATGACAGAAAGGAGTTTCCCCAGAAGGATCTCCCTGCTCGGCAGTTCAGCGAGGGCCTTTATCTGCGCCTTGCTCAAAAGCCTGCCATCCAGCACACCCGCTTCAATCTCAAGCTTCTCGTTCTTCTTGGCAAACTCAACCAGTATCTTGGTGGGCTCAACCACATCTCCGAAGTTCATCATGAGGACTCGAGGGCCCTTGAGGTGGTCATCCAGCGGCAAGAAATCCGTCTCCTTCAAAGCGATGCTGAGAAGGTTATTCTTCACTACCTTAAGCTCACTCTCCGCTTTGCGAAGCTCATTCCTCAGGTCGGTAATATCCTTGACCTTGATGCCACTGTAGTCTGCAAGAACAGCCAGTTTCACATCCTTCAGCTTTTCATGAAGCTCAGCAACAATACGTTCCTTCGCACTCTTATTCAATACATGGCCTCCTTCCGTTGTTTGAGTTCCTTCCGTTGTTTGAGTTTCAAAACATCCTGCCCGCCCTGGGACGATCGGGATTCTCTGAAAGTCAGACCACTATACAGGAAAAAATATTGTTTCAACTCCTCCATAGTCTCGGCAGGCCGACTTTCTGTTCGATTAAACACCGTGGTACCTGCTGTCTCTGACTTCTTGTTCGTTCTCTATACGGCCCTTAAAATACTCCTGACATCCATAGGATCTACACTGACTCCCGGGCCCATGGTGGTGGAGAGAGAAATGGCTTTCAGATAGGTGCCCTTGCTGGACGCAGGTTTCAACTTGAGTATGGATTCCACCAGCGCCAGGACATTCTCTGTCAGCTTATCCGTTCCGAATGAGGCCTTTCCTACGGGACTGTGGACAATCCCTGCCTTCTCCACCCTGAACTCAACCTTGCCCGCCTTCAGCTCTTCGACCGCGCCCTTCACATCAAATGTCACCGTACCGACCTTGGGATTGGGCATCAGGCCGCGTGGCCCCAAAATCTTCCCCAGCTTTCCAACCGTGCCCATCATATCCGGAGTGGCAACGACCCTGTCGAAGTCCATCCATCCACCCTTAACCTTTTCGATGAGGTCATCCGAACCGGCAAAGTCCGCTCCTGCATCAAGGGCCTCTCGTTCCTTATCCCCTTTTGCAAAAACCAGCACCTTCACAGCCTTGCCAAGACCATGGGGGAGCACGACGCTCCCGCGTATCATCTGGTCCGCGTGTTTGGGATTAACCCCCAGTTTGTTGGCAACATCCGCCGTCTC
>JAFCZZ010000484.1 GCA_019314085.1 Deltaproteobacteria bacterium
GATCATATGTCATCGACGAATTTAACACCACGAGAGACGGTTTCTCAGTTGGACAAGTATATTATCGGCCAGCATGATGCCAAGAGGGCAGTTGCCGTGGCACTTCGAAACAGGTGGAGACGCCAGAATGTACCGGAAGAGCTGAGGGAAGAGATAGCGCCCAAGAATATCATCATGATAGGCCCCACCGGAGTGGGAAAGACAGAGATTGCGCGCAGGCTTGCCAAGCTTGATAATTCGCCTTTCCTGAAGATAGAGGCCTCAAAGTTTACCGAGGTGGGGTATGTCGGCAGGGATGTCGAATCGATGGTCAGGGATCTGGTCGAGCTTGCGATAAACATGACTAAGTCGGAGGAGCAGGAGAATGTGAAGGTCAAGGCAATGGAGATTGCCGAGGAGAGAATCCTTGATATCCTCTTACCCCTCAAACGCAGGGAAAATGATCCGGCTGAGCCGCCGGAGGGCAACCTCCTTGCCATGCCCGAGGGTGATGTGGAGGTTCAGGAGGACGGCAGTCGCAATGAAACACGCGAGAAACTGCGTCGCCTCTTCCGTGACGGGAAACTGGACGAGAGGATCGTGGAGATTGAGGTTACAGACAGTCCCTCCGGTCCCATGATAGAGATATTTTCCACCTCCGGTGTCGAGGATATGGGGATGAATATCAAGGAGATGTTCGGGAATATCTTTCCGCAGAAGAAGAAAAAGAGGAAGATCAGGGTTGCTGATGCGGTCGATATGCTGGCCGATGAAGAGGCACAGAGACTGGTCGATATGGAGAAGGTTACCAGAACGGCGCTGGAGAAAGTGGAACAGTCGGGAATCATATTTCTTGACGAGATAGACAAGATCGTAGGGGGTGATCCCTCCCATGGTCCTGACGTGTCCAGGGAGGGTGTTCAGAGAGATCTCCTCCCGATCGTGGAGGGATCCACGGTGAATACAAAATACGGTATGGTCAAGACGGACCACATACTCTTTATCGCCGCCGGCGCGTTCAGTATCTCCAAACCGTCCGATCTTATCCCCGAACTGCAGGGACGATTTCCCATACGAGTGGAGCTCGACCCGCTTGAAAAGGGAGACTTCATACGGATCCTGACGGAACCCCACAACGCCCTGCTGAAACAGTACACGGAGATGATGGCCACGGAGGATATACAGCTCGTCTTTCAGGATGATGCCGTAGCCCAGATCGCTGAGGTCGCGGCACTTGTGAATGAAAGGATGGAGAATATCGGAGCCAGGAGGCTCTACACCGTCATGGAGATACTCCTGGAGGAGATATCATTCGATGCACCCGACATCGCGGTTACAGAGAAAGAGGTAAACATTGATGCCGGGTATGTGATGGATAAACTGGAAGATATCATCGAGGACGAGGATCTGAGCAGGTATGTTCTGTAAAGGGGGTCCCCGACCCGGTGGGTTGCGGTTTCCCAACTGTAAATCCAATCATTTATGCAGGAGATTGTAAGGCATGTATTCGAACAATCTGAAGAAACCCATGGAAAAGGCGGATATCCTTCTGGAGGTTCTCCCGTACATACGGCGGTTTTACGGCAAAACCATCGTTATCAAGTATGGCGGCCATGCCATGGCGGACGAGAACCTGAAAGAGATGTTTGCCATGAACATCGTCATGATGAAGTATATCGGGATCAACCCGGTGATCATCCATGGTGGCGGGCCTCAGATCAGCACTCTTCTTACAAAACTGGGGAAGGACTCGAAATTCATAAAGGGGATGAGGGTTACGGATGAAGAAACGATGGATATCGTCGAGATGGTCCTGGCCGGTAAGATCAACAAGCAAATCGTGGGGCTGATCAACAGCCACGGCGGGAGGGCTGTCGGACTGAGCGGGAAGGATGGGAACATTATAGAGGCGGAAAAATATCTCCTGAGTGACGAAAAGGCCAAGGACATCCCGCCGGAGATAATAGACATAGGAATGGTGGGCAGGGTCAGGAAGGTCAATTCCGGGCTCATTACATCGCTGATAAAGGATGGGTTTATTCCCGTTATAGCCCCCACCGGTGCCGGAGACAGGGGTGAGACGTATAATATCAATGCGGATATCGTCGCAGGAGAGATAGCGTCCGCCCTCGGGGCCGAAAAGCTGGTCCTCCTGACCGATGTAGAGGGTATCCTTGATGAGAAGGGGCGTCTGATACACTCCATCAATGCCGAAGAGGTCGGTGAGCTGATCGAAGGCGGCACGATAGAAGGGGGGATGTATCCCAAGGTGAAGTGCTGCCTCAAGGCGCTGAGGGGTGGTGTCGGAAAGACTCACATAATCGACGGACGTCTGGATCAT
>JAFCZZ010000485.1 GCA_019314085.1 Deltaproteobacteria bacterium
CCATCATGAACACCGTCACCGAGGTGCCCGGCCCGTCGTAGAACACCAGCTTGTTGGGGACCTGGTCGTTGTGGACGATCATGCGCTGGAGCCTGAATATGCGCGCGGAGACTATCGACGCCCCGCTCACGTAGGGGACGGAGAGCAGCATCGTGTAGACCTGGCTGTCGGTCCAATGGTAGTACCCGCTGGCGGGCGTGGGCGGGTACCCGCTGCGTATCAGGTCGATCTCGCGGTTCACGCTTCCCGTGCGCTCGTTCAGCACCCACTTCTCCACGAACGTCCTGCTAGGCATACTCGACCCCTCCTATGGTCACCTGGGTGAACGGGATCGAGGGCTGGACCCCCTTCTCGTAGTTGCGGAGCTTCTGGAGCACGTCCGGATCGGTGACCTCCTCGAGGTCCCACTTGATGCCCGTGAACCAGACCCTCGGGGTGAGCGCGACCGGCGTGTCGTTCACCATGTTTATCGCAGGGTAGAAGTCGCTCACCAGCCAGAACCCGTACCGCGGGTCGGGAGCGTAGTAGGGGGATTTTTCGTTGGTTATGAACCCGACGTCCTTGTCCTCGTCCGTCCCCAGGCGGTCCGTGCCCGTCGCGATCTTGAGGTAGTACCTTCCGCCGTCCTTCACGCCCCACTCGACCCAGAAGAGGTGCCTCGGGGACACGTCGGGCTCGAGCACGTCTATGTTCTTGAACCCGCTCTCCTCCCCGCTCTCGACGGAGGTGAACTCGGCGGTGTCGCTCTTGCCCGTCTCGTAGGTGAAGGGCTCCCGCTTTCCGACGCGGAAGAACTTCCCCGCTAGGGCTGACGTGAGCACGCGCACATAGTGCCCCTCTAGCAATTCCTCAGGCTTCGCCATCCGGTTCCCCTCCTCTGTGTGTGTTAGGGTGAGCAGAGACTACCTACCTGAGGATCAGGTACGCCCGTTTCGCGACGCAGTACCCGAGCAGACCGATGCGCTCGACACCCGTGTCCCTACCGACCAGCTGGTTCTTGAAGTTGTTGTTCGGCCGAGCTGCGAAGGGCTTCTCGTGCCACACCCTCGCCAGGTCGAGGGCGTACATCTGCTCCAGGTTCACGGTCGGCAGGTCCTGGCCGTTCGCCGACGGGGCTATCTCCGTCACTCGGGGCGACGCCTCGAGGTTGAACACCCCCGTCTGGATGACGTACGCCATGTCGGTCAGGGTGAGGTCCATCCAGTCGAAGTACGTCGAGGCGGTGGCTATGCTGGCGCTCCATGTCACCGAGCTCGGGATGTTGTGGGTTCCCCCTCGTATGTGCTTCGGCCTGAGCTCGGTTATCCCGAACCCGCCGACGGGGTACTGCCCCTCGTACTTCAGCGGCGCCCACTCCGCCTCCGCGTTGGCTACGACCTCTTCCACCAGCCTTCTTATCTCGTCGTCGGGCCTTACGTCGGTCAGTCTCAGCAGTGCCATTTTACTCTCACCTCCTCAAAATATGGCCGGCTTCTCGGGGGGTTGCATCACCCTCCCTCCAGCTATCTCCTGCCTGCGCGTCCCTTCCCTGCGCGTCTTCGTCAGTCCCCGCTCGAACAGCGCCGGTAGCTCGCGGGGCTCGACTTGCCCGCGCACCCGCTTGATCGCCGGGAATCGCTCGCCCAGGCGCTCCACGATTCCGCCCTGGGCCGCCAGTCCCCTCCCCGCTCGGATGCTCTCTATTCGCTCCCTCGCCGTCTCCAGGATTCCCAGTCCCAGTCCCTGGCCGCTCGTCCGTTCGCCCCTTATGGCCTCGATCCTGCTCCGGATCGTGTCCATCAGAGTCTCTCGCATTACTTCACCCACCTCCGGGTTATCTCTGCCTGCCTCAGTAAGAACTTTGTGGTGTTGTCGGCAGCCTTCACGGCCACCGCGAGGGGCATCTCGGCGAGGCCACTGACCGTCCCCGGAACCCTCACCTCCTTGGGGAGGGAAGGTTCCTTCCCAGGGATGCCGATGCGCTCCCTGACCTCTCGGATCGCCCTGCGCCCCAGGTTCAGCTGGTCCTCGAAGTAGCGGATCGTCGCGTCAATTCGGTCTCGGACGTTGCGCGAAACGTTTTCGCCCGGTCTTTCTCCGACCATCTTAATCGAAACACTCTTAGAGTCTTCCTTATAAATAGGTTCTCCCCGCTCTCAGAGGGCCTTGAGGATGAGCGGGGGGAGCACGTACCACAGCCCCAGCGTCGCGTACATCAGCCCCCACGCCACCGAGTTCTCAACCAGCTCCGACTCCCAGCCGCGCTCGAGGGCGTAGAAGATGAGGAGCGACGGGGCCAGCAGGGCCGTCAGCCACCCGAACCCCGCGGGCAGGAGGCCCANNCGAAGGAGGCCGCCACGAACCCCCCCATGACGAGCATGGCCCCGCGCCTGCCGAGCACCACGGGGAGGGTCCTTATCCCGAAGGCGCGGTCGCCGGCCTCGTCGGCGAAGTCCTTGGTCGGCTGGGCGCCCGCCATCCACACCGCTATCACCCACCCCATGCACAGCGGGAAGGAGTCGCCGGCGCCGAAGAGCCCGTGGCCCACCGCCAGCACGGGCAGGAGGCCGCGCGAGACCCCCTGCCACAGGTTGTTGACGACGAAGCGGCGCTTGACCCTGAGGGGGGGGAGGGTGTAGAACGCCGCGAAGAAGGCTATCACCACCGAGAGCAGGCCGAAAAAAACGCCCATGTGGAAGGCCACCGACACCCCGAGCACGAACAGGACGGACGAGAAGAGCGCGCCCTCGGCCGGGGTGACGAGCCCCCGAACCGTGGGCCTGTAGACCTTCCCCGACGCGCGGTCGATGGCTATCTCCTCCGGGAGCGACTGGTTGAGCGCCTGCCCCGCGGCCTGGAGCAGGGCGAGCGAGGCCCCGCACCCGAGGGCGAGCCGGCAGTCGAAGGGCGAGCCGTAGTAGGCGGAGCACAGGAGCACGAGGAAGAACCCCGCCAGCCCGGCCGCGACCAGCGTGAGCGGGCGCATGAGGTCGATGAACGCCCTGGCGCGCTCCCCGAGGTAGCGGGCGGGCCTGAGGTCGCGAACGTACAGCTTCGGGACCCAGCCGTCGATGCGGAACGCGCAGTCGCACTGCAGGCACTTCAGCGAGCCGTCGTATCTCTCCACTATCATGCGCGGGCCGGCCCCGCAGCGCGGGCAGCGGTATCCCCGTTCGACCATGGACTCCGAGACCGAGTAGGCGGCCCGGCGGTTAATATTTTCCGCTCACAAAGAGACGGGGCGCATGTCGACCCTGGCCACGGTGAGCCCCTCCGGCGCGTCGAAGCACTCGACGTTTAAATACCCGGTTCGCGGCGCGTTTCTGACCACGACGGTCAGCTCGCTGTCCCCCTCCGGGACCTCGACCCCCTCCCCCCTCGCCAGGGAGCTCTTGTCCGGGCCCCAGATGTCGAAGCCCACCACCGCCGGCGTGGGGGACCTGAGTCCAACGGTGAAGCGCGTGACGAGCGCAGGCCTCCACGCGCGGTAGGTGTAGCTCGCCGGGGGTATCGCCTGCGGGGGCTCGACGATGTGTGAGCGGTAGACCCTCTCCACCGACACCACCTCCGGGTCGATCACCAGGTTCGGGAGCGTCCAGGGCTCGCCCGTCGGGATCCTCCCCCTCCCCTTGTACGCCACCATCACCACCTGGAAGTTGTGCCTGAACGACGCCAGCGCGAATG
>JAFCZZ010000057.1 GCA_019314085.1 Deltaproteobacteria bacterium
CAGCGGTATATCGGCCTCGGGAAGAGCCCTGATCGGTTCCGGAAAGATCTCTGACATATAGATCTCCTTACTGTTGTTTTCAGATGGCAGGGCCCGCTACCGGCTGCCTGTCTCCTCCGGCAGATAGTCCTCCCGCACCGGGGAAAAGACCTCTACGGCCACCGAGTCTTCGAGAATCTCGGCGCCATGTTCAACATCGCTCCTGACACACCAGCTGTCGCCGGGCATCACGTCATGTTCCTCCGTACCGATTGAAAGGCGGATCCGGCCGCTCACGAGGTATCCGGTCTGCTCATGGGGGTGGGCATGCCGCGGCAAGACACTCCCCTTTTTCAGCAGGAACTCGGCCATCAGGGTCCTCTCCCCGTACACCGTCGTTTTGAGCTCAATCCCGGCAATGGCGGGGATATATCCGTCTTTGCTTCGTTTCTGAAACATTTTCGATTCCCTTTCTTTCCGCCTGCTTTTCCGAGGATAGCAGCTCGGATGAAACACCCTGGCAAGACCGCCGCTTTGGCCTGCCGGAGCCGGGTCTGACCGATCATGCGGGAATGATCATTTCCCCCCCAGCGCTTCGACGAGCGACCGGTACTTCTTGTGTATCATCTCCCGGTCAAAGGTCCGGAACTCGGCGAGCATAGCCTGATCTTCCTCGTCGGAGAAGTACTTCCGGGATGCGGGGAAGAAGACCGTGTCCTCCTTCTTAATATGTCTCGGGTAGAAGTCAGCAAGCGTTTGGAGGCTGGCCGCAATGGCCTGCGCGGCGGATGTGTCGCCGCCGCGGTAGCGGGTATTGGCTTCGACGAGTTCCTTAACTGTCTTGCGTCCGAAGACATGCTCCTCGATGAGTTCGTTCATGACCCGCCGATCCTGATTGGACAGCTCCTTCTTATCCAGGTCTCTGAAAAGGATGTCCTCCTCTTTCCCGTGGTGGGTTTGATCGGCGTACGTACGGATAAAGTCAACGGCCGTATCGATGAAGACCGGATCAACCGTCCCGGTCGCCTCTATCTCCTTCAGGGTGTGCTCGACCAGCGCGAGCATCCGCTCGATAAGGCGGTGTTCGATCATCAATGGACCTCGTGCCTGCATAGCGCTATCCTCCTTCCTTGTACGGTTTTCAACAAATCTGCCGCACTGCGGCTCTGCCCCCCATGCGGCAGGATTATACCAGTTATGGACCTTTGGTATCAATGCCCCATGCCTCGGCAACGCCTCGATTCCGCTCAAAGAACCCCCTGCGGACCGTGTCATCGACCCTGTTCAGAGGGCAGGCGAAATTGATGCACTGCGAGCAGAAATATCTCCTGAGCATTATGAAAAATCCAGCGGTGGTCAGCACATATACGATTAGCAGAAACCACTGCGCTCCCGGAAGCAGGAAAAGGAGCGGGTATCCCCACACGACAAGAAAGCCGCTGAAGAAGGCGACCTTTTCAATGTGGGTCATCGGCCCCGGGCGGTATCTCCAAAGCTTGGGGGAGCCGTAATTTGCCCAGCACTTCAGGGAGTTCCCCGGCTCGGCGTAGTGGGGGCAGTGGGAGCACATCACCCTGATCTCGAGAAATCCGAAGAACCCGAGGATCACCATGATCCACGCAATAAGCATCCACCCGCTTCTGTGATAGATTCCGGCCCCTCCCGCCAGGAATGAGGGGAGGACGATCAGGAGGAACCGTGTCAGCTCTCTGAGCGTAAAGTGACAGTGAAGCGTTGTGCCGACCGGACACCCGTCACAGCTTTCGGAGGTGCAGGAGGCAATCGGTCTGTCTGGATCAAGAAACAGCATGGTGACACCTCAGGGGTATCTGTTCATGGATGGTCTGCCGGGGCAGATCCCCTTCCCGTATCAGCCCATGACGGCGCCGCCGTCGACATTGATCGCCTGTCCCGTGATATTTTTGGCCTCTTCCGAGGCGAGGTAGGCGACGAGGCTCGCCACATCCTCGGCGGTCTGGGGTCGCCCCAGCGGCGTGAGGGGCCTCACCCTCTCCTCAAAGATCTCTTCAAGCTTCCTGTCCGCCATGGAGGCTACACTATCCTTCAGCATCCGGGCGAGCTGTTCCCATCCCGGAGTATAGACGTAGCCCGGACAGACGGCATTCACCGTAATCGAATAGCGGCCCAGCTCCTTGGCCAGGACCTGCGTCAGGCCCAGGACGCCGAACTTGGCCGTGCAGTACGCGCCGACGAGAGCCTCCCCGACCTTCCCGGATATGGACGCTATGTTGATGATCCTTCCCTGGTTTTTATCCATCATCTTCCGGGAGACCGCCCGGGAACAGAGGAAGGTGCTCTTCAAGTTGACCTCAATCGTCTGGTCCCAAACCTGGGTGGAAAGCTTGGTGACGAAGGTTGAGGGTCCTCCGCCCCCCACGTTGTTCACCAGAATATCCACCGTTTTGTACGCCTCCAGCGTCTCTATGAGCATGCGGTCGACATCCTCTTCCTTCGTGGCGTCCACCTGTAGGGCCATCCCGTTACCCCCCCGGTCCGTGATCTCGGCAACGGTGCTTTGCGCGCCCTTCTTATTCATATCCGCCACTACGACAGTGGCCCCTTCGTTTGCGAGACGCAGGGCGATGGCCCTGCCGATTCCTTCTCCACCGCCGGTAACGATGGCTATCTTGTCCTTGATGCCCAGCTCCATTCCTTCTCCCTCTCCTATATCTCAAGTCCGATTTTGTATCCTTCCGCGATGGCGTCCAGGGCCTTTCTCACCCCCGCCGCGTCGCCGATGGTCAGCAGCCGGTCAACCTTTCCTTCCAGTCTCGATTGCAGTTTGTTGCACGGTTGCAGGCCCACGGCCGTTACTACCGTGTCAAAGGGCCCGATCGTCTCCCGTTTTCCATCCCGTTCGATGACCAGTGAGCCATCTTTCGCCGCCGTGATCGTAGTGTTTACATATATCGTGACATCTTTTTCGGCAAGCTCTTTGAGGAGGAACAGGCGAACATGCTCCTGTTCGTCTTGCGCTACGGCCGGGAGCATCTCCACGATGGTCACCTTCTTGCCGTGATGCGCCAGGTGGTTTGCCGTCTCGGCGCCGATCATACCCCCGCCGATGATGGCGACGCTCCGCCCGACGTCGACTTTCCCCTCCAGGACATCATGGGCAGTGACGACATGGCCCTTGAGCCCGGGCACATTGAGGGGCGCAGGTGTGCTCCCCGTGGCGATCACGACGACGTCGGGCTTCTCCCGGCTGACGATCTCTTCGGTCAGTTCCGTCTCCAGGTAGATAGCGACCGTATGATCGTCAAGCTGTTTCTTCAGCCAGACGATAAAGGAGGTAATCTCCCCCTTGGCGGGGGGAACGGCTGCCAGGTAATACTGCCCGCCCAGACGGCCCTCCTTCTCGAAGAGGTGGACCTCATGCCCCCGTTTGGCGGCTACCATCGCCGCCTCCATCCCCGCGGGTCCCGCCCCGGCGACAAAGACCTTCTTCTTCACCTTTGCGGGGCGGATTTCCATCTCCTCTTCCCGCCCCAGCGCCGGGTTGACCAGGCAGGTCGCGGGTTGGTAGAGGGATATCATACCCATGCAGCCCTGCATACAGCCGATACAGTAATTGATATCTTCACACCTGCCGGCGGCGGCCTTGTTCGGAAGATCCGGGTCGGCGAGCGAGGCCCTCCCCATGGCCACCAGATCCGCCTTCCCGCCGTCGATGATCGCCTCCGCCAGGAGGGGATCGGTGATCCTCCCCACGGTGACAACCGGGATGCCCACAACCTTCCGCACCTCCTGCGCGTAGCCGGTGATCCACCCGTGGCCGACGGCGGCCGGGGGCGCGATCGCGTATGCGCTTCCGTAGGTTCCGGCCGAGACGTGGATGGCGTCGATGCCGTCTTCCTCCAGTACGACGGCTATCGCCCTGGTATCCTCAATCGTTCTTCCCCCCGGCACCAACTCATCCCCCGATATCCTGAACATCACGGGGAAATCACTCCCCGCCTTCAATCTGATGTTTGCCAGGATCTCCAGGGGGAAGCGCAGCCGGTTCATCAGAGACCCGCCGTATTCGTCGATCCTCTTGTTGGAATAGAGGGACATGAACTGGGCAATCAGATATCCGTGGCCGCCGTGGACCTCGATCCCGTCGAACCCCGCCTGCCTCGTTCGCAGGGCGCAGTCACCGAATGCCTCCACGATCCCCTTGATCTCGGCGGTTGTCAGTTCATGGGGTGTCTCCTGGATGAGGGGGCAGGGTATCGGTGATGGAGCCACGGGCTGGGACCCTGTGAGGCGGCTGCTGGTCTGCCGTCCGCAGTGGTAGATCTGCGCAAATATGGTTCCCCCGATATCGTGAACCCTCCGGGTCAGCTCCGCGTGGCCCTCTATCTGGCTGTCGTCCCACAGGCCCGGTATGTTCGGAAATCCTCTGCCCTTAGGGTCTACAGCGTAGTCCTCGGTAATGATGAGCCCCCAGCCCCCCCGAGCCTTCGCCTCGTGGTAGGCGATATACCGCTCTGTCGCCGTCCCATCGAGATTGCAGTAGTTCATAACCATTGCCGGTACCACCAGCCGGTTGGGAATCTCGACCGTTCCAATTTTGATGGGAGAAAATACGGTGTCTAACATGTTGCCCCTCTCTCCGATTTTCTATGATACGGTTCATTGATCTTTCAGTAGAAAAACTCTTTTGTCACGACGCGGCCGGAGTCGTTGAAGGAGACCCCTTCCATCTCCAGCAGTGATCGTTTCATCTCCAGTCCCCCCTGGTATCCGCCGAGCGTCCCGTTGGAGCGAATGGACCGGTGGCAGGGGATCATGATGGTGAAGGGATTGGTGGCCAGGGCGGTGCCAACCGCCCGGGCCGCTGCGGTGTGGCCGATATGCCGGGCGATCCGCTGGTACGTAGTCACGCGGCCGCGAAGGATGGCGTACTCGGCGCGCAGGACCCGTTCCTGAAACGGGGAGCACAGATCCATCCGGGCGATGTCCAGGGAGAAAGCGATCTCCTCTCCGGTCAGGAACGCCGCGATGCCGTCCGCGACGAGATCGACCTCGGCGCACGAAGAAAGGGTAAAATCGGGGAAGAGAATTTTGATTTGTCGACGGGTTGTCACCTCGGGTCGGGAAATCAGGACGCGCAGCACCCTTGGCCTGTCCTGGTGGACCGACCAGAGGACCGCCACCGGCCCGTACGGCGTTTCGCGGAGACAGTAGGATCGCTGTGCTTGTGGCTTCTCCATAGGGCTGTCCGGAATTAGCTGTTCCCGTCTCCGATTTTTTTCATCCCCGACTACGCCAGCTGAGAGTTGACGAACTCCCAATTGATCAGGTGCTGCATGAAGGTGTCGAGATAGTCGCCGCGCGCGTTCTGATAGTCAAGGTAGTAGGCATGTTCCCAGACGTCCACCGTCAGGAGGGGTTTAGCGCCGTGGGCGATGGGGGTGTCGGCGTTTGCCGTCTTCATGATCTCCAGCCTGTCGTCCTTCACCACCAGCCATGCCCAGCCGCTGCCGAACTGGGTAAGGCCCGCGTTCTTCAACTCCTTGACGAAGGTGGTATAGGCCCCGAAAAAAAGGTCGATCTTCTCTCCGATCGCGTCTGTGGGCAGACCACCGCCACCGGGTTTCATGGAGTGCCAGTAAAAGGTATGATTCCAGACCTGGGCCGCGTTGTTGAAGATGCTGGTCCTGTCGGGATCACCCGCGGTCTTGGTGATAATCTCCTCCAGCGTCTCGTCGGCCAGCTCGGTGTTCTCGATCAGCTTGTTCAGGTTGGTCACGTATGCACTGTGGTGTTTCCCGTAATGGAACTCCAGTGTC
Organism: Deltaproteobacteria bacterium; assembly: GCA_019314085.1. Next base: position 5,778 of record JAFCZZ010000057.1, read on the forward strand.
TCCGAGCTGATGTACGGTTCGAGGGCATCCTTTTGGTACGGAAGATCGGGCAGGGTGATAGCCATGATATTCTCCTTCCCTCCTGATGGTATTTGTTTCGGGCCTGACGATCAGGCCCGTGCGCGCCGCCGGTAAACCGGCCCGTCAGGCCGCGGGACAGGTCTCGGCAAGCAGCCTCATACCGTTTGCGTAAAATACCTTATCATAAAAATCATCTGAAAGATCAAGACTTAAAAGATACTCTATCTCCCCCTCCCGGGGGAGTATCACGTTGGGAAAATCCGATCCGTAGAGGATACGGTCCCTGTATCTTTCCAGGTATTCCGGCCCGAGATTGAAGGTAAAGGGCATATCGGGCCAGAAGCTGTAGGCGGTATCGAGATAGATGTTGGGATGGTCATCCAGGAGGTCCATAAACTGTCTGAATTCGAGTCCCCCCATGTGAGGGACGTTGACCGGGAGATCCGGAAAGCGGTCGAGGACCTTTCTGAAATGTTCGAGCCCCACGAATTCGTTTCCCTGGGGACCGTTGCCTACGTGGAGAAGGAGACGTTTTCCCCTCTCGATAATCATCTCATACAGGGGAAAGAGACGCCTGTCGTGAGGATACAGCTGTTGCACCTGAAAATGCATTTTGATGCCGACGACGCGGGGGTGAGCTATGATCCGCTCGGTGTACTCCAGGGCGTTGCCGTCGTCGGGGTGGTAGGGTGCGAAGCAGTACAGGTCGGGGAATTTTTCGAGGAGATCGATGTTCCACTCGTTCATTGGCTCCGCGACCCCTTCCTTGTGCGCGTAATTGGAAAAGACGATGGGGGAGACCCCGCGCTCGTTCAGATATTCGATACACCGCCTGCTGTAATATTTGTGCAGCACATCCACCCCCGCCGCGGCGAAAAGGCCCAGATGGCATCAAACCCCTTGTCAGGAAAGAGGTGAACGTGAAAGTCGATAATTGATGAAGGATTTGGTTTCATTGCTTTTTATCCCGGCCTCGTGAGGATGACACTCCTGATTATTTGTATAATCAGATTACGGTTGCTTTTATACGGATCAAATCTTATATGGTATCGGATATTTGAAGGAACGCACTGCCTGTGGAAAGATGATACCAACAACGAACGGATAAAAAAAGGATAAAATATGAGACTGACCGAACCGAGAGTGACACCACTTGCCGTGTCCGATATGAGCGAGGAACAGCGGGAGATCCTCTACCGGGCCTCCGGCGACCGGCCCCTGAACATCTTCCGCACCCTGATCCGTCACCCGAAACTGTTGAAGCGCTGGACGGTCTTCGGGACACACATCCTGAACAAGTCCACCCTCCCGGACCGCCAGCGGGAATTGGCGATCCTGCGGATCGGGCACCTCTGCCGCTCCGGCTACGAGTGGGCCCAGCACGAGCGGATCGGGAGAGACGTCGGGTTGACGGACGAGGAGATTGGGAGGATCAAAGCGGGCCCGGAGGCCCCCGGCTGGTCGGCGGTGGACCGCGCCGTACTACGGGCTGTCGATGAACTCCACGCGGACTTCTTTATCTCAGACGCCACCTGGAGCGAACTGAAGGAGTCCTACCGGGACGAGCAGCTGATGGACCTGATCTTTGCCGTCGGAAACTACACCCTCGTATCCATGGCGCTCAACACCCTGGGGGTCCAGCTGGAGGGTGAATAGGACCACAGGGGCTGGGGGAACAGTATACCCATTAGAGGCTCGTTATCAGGCGGGAAAGATGAGAAATTAATATGGGTGTCCTCCCTCGCTCCTTTTTACGTACGCAACAGTGAAGCCATTGTTTGAGAATGAATGACAAGGCAGGCCCGGACCTTCTCACGGTCAGGACTTGCCGTTGAAAAAGTTCTTGAAGGATTTGACAAAGGCAAATGCGACGCCTCCAAGAACTCCGAGGAGAAGCGTGTGCTTGTGGTAGGATCTGATGTCGCTTCCCGTGAAGACATCAAATCCCGGGGAAAAGGTACTCAGGTAATAGACAGCGGTGGGGAGGATGATGATCCCCGCGAATAAGATGGCGGAAAGGATGAAGACCGAATTTTTCAAGAATATGAGGAGGAATGTCTTGATATCGAGGATTCGTTTCATCCTTTTCAGCTCAATGCC
>JAFCZZ010000486.1 GCA_019314085.1 Deltaproteobacteria bacterium
AGGCGTTCTTTCAGGTCCGCCTCGGAGAGGCGAAAGAGGATATCCAGAAAAGCGACCTGCAGACTCCCCGGCCCTTCGGAATGCTCGGCTGCCATCTCTCCGGCGATCCCCATCACCGCCATGGCTCCGGCGGCCGCGACTGGAAAGGAGGGGTTGACGGCGGCAAAGGCCCCGCACAGGGCGGTGGCCGTGCAGCCCAGACCGGTCACCCGTGCCATCATCGGGTGGCCGTTTTCAATGGTTATCACGTCCTCCCCGTCCACGATATAGTCCACCTCCCCGCTTACGCAGACGGTACTCCCCGTCTCTTCATTCAGACCCCTCGCCGCATCCAGCGCCGCCACCGAGGGATCGGAACTGTCGACACCCTTCGTTCGGGCATCCTGCCCCGTAAGCGCCATGATCTCCGAGGCGTTCCCGCTGATGATCGCCGGGGGAACGGTATCGATAAGGTCCAGGCAGGTCTTCGTCCGGTAAGAGGTGGCACCGGCCCCGACGGGGTCGAAAACCAGTGGAACCCCAAGCTCCCTGGCCCGTCCGGCGGCGAGAAACATCGCCGCAACCCACGACGTGCTCAAGGTGCCGATATTGATCACCAGAGCACGGGCGATCCCCGTCATCTCATCAACCTCCTGCTCGGCGTGAGCCATGACCGGGGAGGCTCCCAGCGCCAGGAGGGCGTTGGCGGTGCTGTTCATCACCACGTAGTTGGTTATGTTGTGGATCAGAGGGGCCGTCTCCCTGATCTTCGCGACATCCGCATAGATGCTCTCTGCCGTAATCTTCATATGAGTTCTCCTATCTCCCCAGGATGGCCGTCACGTCCACCCTCTTTTCAATGAGACCGTACCGGAGGGCGAAGTCCGAAAATATCTGCCATTTTTCTCTGTCACACGTCTGGCTGCGCGCATACAGGGGGCGGGTGATCTCGAACGCCTTGGACTCCATCTCATGCGGGGCCTCGGGCACGGCGGCAAAGTAGAACGCAAGGGCCTTCCCGGGGTCCTTCCTCGTACGGGAAATGGCGAGATCTATCGCGCGGACGAAGCCCCCGAGGGCCTCCGCCCTCTCCTTCGACGTCCGCTCTCCGCTGATAAAGACCAGTTCGTCATAGTCCGGAATCCCCCACTCGTTCAGCTCAAAGTAACCCGCCTGATACCCCTTCTCCTCAAGTTCCACCGTCTCGTAGTTCTTGTAGGGCCCCATGATCGCGTCTACCTTCCCGGCCACCAGGGACTGTACGATGGCGAAGCCCACATTGATCGGCTCGTACCCCTTGATACCGTTGATCTTCGCGAACGCCTCCATCAGGACATCCATCATACCGGGGACGGTATACCCGATCTTCTTCCCCTCCAGATCGGACGGTTTTTCGATCCCCTTCCCCTTCATGAAGAGGAGGACGCTGAGGGGATGCTCTACCAGCCTTCCGATGACCCGGATCCGCAGGCCGGCGGACGCGCCGATGATCACCTGAGGTTCGTAGGAAACAGCGATGTCGACATTTCCCGAGGCGGCAAGCTTCATGGCATCCGTAGTGGATGAGGGGGTCAGTATCGTTACCTCAAGCCCCTCATCGGCGAACAGTCCCTCCTGCTGCGCCACGTAAATGGGGAGGTGGTCTATATTGGGAAACCAGTCGAGCATGACGGTCAGTTTTTCCGCCGCGCAGAGGGGATGGGCGGCCAGCAGAGTCAGCAACGCCAGCATAATGACCATAAAAATTTTCAGATTCCTCTTCATACCTATCGTTCCTTTTCCTTTCTCTATTTCCAGTCGATGACCTTCTTCTCCAGAAAGCCGACAAATGCCCACAGGGCAAGCCCCATAGCGGACAGCCACACGATAGCCGCGAACACCAGGGGCACCTGGAGCCTCGCGTTGGCCTGTATCATCAGATAGCCCAACCCCTTCTGGGCACCCACCCATTCCCCGATAACCGCCCCGATCGTGGCGACGGTGACCCCCACCTTCAACCCGGAAAAAAAATAAGGGAGGGCCCAGGGCCAGTAGAGGAGGCGCAACTTCTTCCAGAATCCCGCCCCCATCAGATCGAAGAAAACGGCGTACTCGCGGTCGCAGTTCTTGTACCCCTCGAGGAGACTGACCGTTATGGGAAAGAAAATGATGATCGCCGCCATCAGGACCTTGCTCGCGAGACCGTACCCCAGCCATATCACCAGGAGGGGGGCCAGGGCGAATACCGGCACCGCCTGAGAGGCGACGAGGAAGGGGGAGAAGGCCCGCTCGAGTGAGGGGACGGCGAACATAATCGTCGCGAGAGGCACGGCTATCAAGAGGGACAGAACGATCCC
>JAFCZZ010000487.1 GCA_019314085.1 Deltaproteobacteria bacterium
CTCTGTTCGCGTAGCACTCCGCTTCTTGTACGGAGGCTTGTCTTGCAAATTCCCCGATTTCCTTTTTGCTGTATTCCTCACGACTCTCCTCGGCAAGGGTTCGTTTATTTAGTGTCGGACATCCCTTGATCCCCTTTCCTTTGGGGTTGAGACAACTTTTCTCGCGAGCGCGTATGGTGCAATCAGCGCAACGGGCTTCGGTTTTTGCCTTCATTGACGGACGCGACTCCTTTTCTCTTTTTCGGTACAGGGTACATAAAATTCGTCGTTACTGCAATGACGGCAAAAAAAGAGAACATGTGGTTCGCCGATTGACAATCTTCCTGGTATCGAGTATCTCTAATATTACTATCCGTAGATTCTACGGTGGGAGCCTATGCGCATGCCGCGCATGGGCTGACTGTTGCAATAAAAGGAGATGGAACAATGATAAAAACGGTTGAACAGTATCTTGAGAGTCTCAATGACGGCAGGGAGGTATGGTGCCTGGGGGAGAAGGTGGCCGATGTCCGGACGCATCCGACGATCAGTAGCATCGTCAAGACCTCCTCCATGGATTATGTCCTGCCGAACCATCCCGATTACCGGGATCTCTTTGTGACACAGGACGAGGACGGTGAGGATATCAATTTTCTGCTTACCTCACCGAAGACTTCGGAAGACATGCTCCGGAGACGGGAATGCTATACCACTGGGATCAGATCCGGTGGTGGGGTGATTGTGCACTGTATGGGAGCCGATGCTCTGGCTGCCTTTAGTGTCGCCGCCCAGGTCATGGACAAAAATTTGGGGACTGGGTATGTCGAGCGTGTGGAACAGTACCGCAAACACCTGCAGAAGAACGACCTGGCCATTACCGGCGCCATTACGGATGTTAAGGGGGATCGGAGCCTGCACCCCTCACAGCAGAAACAGCATCAGGACTTTTATCTGAAGATTGTCGACAGGCAGAAGGACGGTATCGTGGTGCGGGGCGCCAAGGTCCATATCAGCGCATCCCCGGGGGCCAATGAGCTTCTCTGCCTGCCCTGCCGGACCCATGGCGAGGCGGACCAGGATTATGCCCTTGGCTTTGCCACTCCCGTCAATGCGCCGGGGGTGAAGCTCCTGGCTGTTGAGCCGACTGTACGGTTGTACGGTGATGAAGGTGCATTTGATTATCCCACTTCGAACCATATGCAACCGTCGGAATCTCTGATTATCTTTGATGACGTGTTTGTGCCCTGGGAGAGGGTCTTTATGTGCGGCGAGTGGCAGTACTCCCAGGCCCTTGCCTACGCCTTTGCCAGCTATCACCGCCTGTTCGGTACCTGCAAGATGACGGGAACGCTCGAACTCATGACCGGGGCGGCGAGCCTGATAGCCGAATATAACGGTATCGATAAGGTACCACATGTCCGGAAGAAACTGGCCTGGATGGCATATATTACCGAAACGGTGCAGCTGCTGGGAAAACAGGCCTGCCTCGATCCGATGACCGAATTCGGGATGGATGTAATGATGCCCAACCGGGTAGCCATCAATGCATCGAAGTTCACCTATGCGAGCAATTTTCACCAGATGTGCCAGAACATGCAGGACATCGGCGGAGGACTGACCACCACCGTGCCGGCCTTCCGGGACTGGAAAAGCGACGAGATCAGGCCCTATATTGAAAAATATCTGGGGGCGAAGGACGGGGTTTCGACCGAGGACCGGCTTCGCATACTGCGGCTGATCAAGGACATAACCGGTAATCACTGGCAGGTCGACACCATTCACGGAGAGGGCTCCATGGCCGCTCAGGAGATGTTCCTGTACGGGAGCGCGGACTGGAAAAAACTCCGATCGGCGGCCCTGCGGGCAACCCGCATCGACGGCTGGCAGGATGACCCTTTCTACGGGAAACTTCCGCTCCAGGAGGATTACGTAAAGATGCCCGCCTTTGATGAATCCTATAAGAGTATACCGATGACGGCAAAGAAATAATAACCGTTAACAGTAAAAAGCCCGGGGGATACCTTCCCCCGGGCTTTTTTTCTGTTCCCATGTCGAAGACTTTTCGGTGATATTGGAAGGTCAGGGTTTGGAAAGTACCTTGATCCACTTAAGCATCAGAGCGACATGGACACGATCCCCGACGGCGAGACCCATCCGCTGTGCAATCTCTGTTGGCTGTTCGGCCAGGACGGTATGCCCCACAATCTGCAATTGGATCAGGGTGTGCCCCTGTGATGGTGTCAAGCGATCAATCCGGCCGATATATCGGTTGATGTCCGGACCGGGGATGGGGGTTTTTGACAAATAGACATCGCGTGGCAGGATGGCAACCTTTC
>JAFCZZ010000488.1 GCA_019314085.1 Deltaproteobacteria bacterium
GTAGATTTCCTTTAGGCTTACTTGGACGCTTACGCCTGCTTGGGCCACAGCTGTCCACCGAGTAGTTCTTCTCGTGTAAACAGTATAAAGCCTTTGCAGTTTGGGCACGGAACCATGACCTTCTCCCACTTCCCGCTACAGCGGCCAAACACTTCGCCTTGATGCAGGAACGTGACTTTATCGCCTTTGGCCACAGTCTCGAACTCCACGCCACAGCCTGGACACTTCCACTTCCTTCGTGTCTCCTTCTCTTTGCGTGGAATGTATTTGGGCATGGCTCACACCCCCATCACGCAGGCACCTCAATGACGACGACTGAGCCGTAGGCTTCTGCGTTTGCACCTACATATAGCCTTATTTCCCAGCCCTCTGGCAGGCGGAGTAGTGTAAACGCCATCGAATCCGCCATGTACGGGTGGTCTGGGTCAACGAACAGGGTCATGAGGTTGTACTCGTCTGTGCCGTCGTAGATTTGGAGGGAGGCGTTACCTGAGGCTGTGGTGGATGTAGATCTGACCGTGAGTTGTGCGAGGTATATGTACGCCTTCTTGCCCGTTGGGACGGTGTACAGCGTAGTAACAACTGAAGTCCCGCCGTCCTTGACTATCACAGTTCCCTCGTCCATTGAGTGCTGATATGTTCACTATTGCGTCCGTGATGTTGACGTTCGCCGTTCCGACGATGTTTACGTCGAGGGTTACGCTGGAGCCTGTAATGTTCACGTCCAACGTGACTGCTGAGCTCTGTATCGCCACGTTGAGGGTTACGTCGCTCGCCACTATCTTGACCTCAAGTGTGACGGTCTGGGCTGACAGGTTCACGTTCACCAGTGCTGGAACCTCTCCAGCCTCGCTCACCCAAGTGGCTCCGTAAATCGTCCCGTCGTTTCCGTTGCCGGATTTGTCGTGGGCCGTGGTTCCGGAGCCTTCGTCGAAGTTAAGCCAGAGGACAAGGCCGTTCGTCACGGGGCTCTGCGGGTTCTGGTAGATTTGCTGGATTTCGTTGTCTGAGAGGGCTCTGTTGTAGATTAGGACTTGGCTGATGACTCCGGCGAAATCGTTGCCCCCATCTCCTCTGTTACCCACCTTAAAAGTTTCGGTCGGGGTTTCATCGGAGAAGGCTGTGGTCCCAGAGACGTCGGTAGGGCCTTTCAGTTCCCCGTTGAGGTATATCTTAAACACCTCGCCTATCTTAAGCACCGAAGCTACGCAGTACCATACCCCCACTTGTGCGACTACGCCCGAAGACACTTGGTACTGCGTATCGTCAAGATGAACGTAGTTGTCTATGACACCGGTTGTGTTAAGTCCGAGGTGGGCCGTCCTTCCCGAACCAACTCCGGCCCAGTCGCCTATGACAGTTCTCCACGTGTCACCCGACGCCAAGGGCTTGAACCACACGACTATCGTGTACTCAGTTGTAATTCCCAAGTCGGTTCTCAAAACGCCTGTATCAACGTAGTCGTCCACTCCGTCGAACGCCAGACACGGCTTGGTTTGGCCTACTTGGAGCACGGGGTTTGTGACGTTGATGTCCAGCGTCACAGCACTCGAGGCGATGTTCACGTCAAGCGTCACAGCGGAGCTCTGTATCGCCACGTTCAAAGTCACAGCCGATGAAGCAATGTTCACGTCGAGTGTGACGGCGGACGAAGCTATGTTAACGTCAAGCTGAACGCTCTCAACTATCGAGGATGCGAGATAACCTGTGTCCGTGAGGGGGGCTCCAATATTCACGGTCAATGAGGCGTTAGTCACGTTAACATCAAGCGTCACACTCGACGAGGTTATAGCTACGTTTAATGTGACTGCACTCGACGCTATGTTAACGTCGAGGGTAGCCAAGCACGACTCTATGGCCACGTTGAGGGTTGCGGCTTGGGACACTATGCTCACGTCGAGGGTGGTTGTGCAGGAAGTTATGGCCACGTTGAGCGTGACTTCAGAGGCCACAAGCTTGACATTCAGCTCTGCCAAGCTCTGAGCCGCAATGTCAACATTCAAATTCGCCAGGGTCTGAGCCACTATGTCAACCTTCAGCTTCTCAATTACCTGGCCTACGATGGACACGGGAAGCGTCCAATCCTGATAGCCCACAGGGTCCTTCTCGAGAACCTTCTGTCTGCTCATTCAAAACCACCTCGGTAGCTCATACAGCCACCTCTATAAACCCTTCTGGCGTGACACGGAATTTAACTTTCCTCTCCGCCTTGAGGGGCTTCGTATGCAACCTGACGTAAACGCTGTGCTCGTAAACCTCGTCCCTGTTCACCGCCTTGACGAGGAGCCTGCAGGGGGTCTCAGGCAACGGCCAATAATCCTCGAAGTGTATCCATTCGTTGTCGCCCTTAAACACCTGCCCCTCCTCTGAAGGCCACACCTGCTTCTCGCCGTAGAAGATGGCCACTTCAAGCAGTCCTGAAGGCCCTGGCGGAAACCGTATGCTAACCCAGTCCACCGCCTCACCTTCAACCCAGAGCTCCTCCGTCACTTCGGAAGAGGGGTCCACGGTTATGTCTATGCTGTACGTGGGCATCTCTACTTTAAAAAAAGCTGGATGAGTATGTAAACTATGCTCAGCACAGTCGTGATGGCGGCTGACGACAGGTATATCGCATTTTTGAGTCCCTCGATACGCTCCTCCAAAGCCTGCCTGCGAGCCTGACAGACACGCTCCGTGACGGGAAGGTCCTGCGGGTCGTCATTACTATTCGAGGACACCGCCCACCACCACGCTGGCCTTCCTCGGCGTGTCTGGGTTGTTGTTCTTGTAGTGCAGGATTAGGCGTTCACCGCTATCAAGAACTGCGTCGAGCAA
>JAFCZZ010000058.1 GCA_019314085.1 Deltaproteobacteria bacterium
CTGAAGTAGTTCTCGATGTCCTCCCTAAGGAGTCTCTCGTCCTCCTGAATGACGATACCGGCTGAGGTGTGCTTGATATTGACGCTGCAGAGCCCGGCCCCTATCCCCGATTGCCGGACAAACTCCCTCACCTCGGGGGTGATGTTTATCACCTCAATCCGCTTCGTCGTCTCTATCCTGAAGGAACTCGCCCGAATCACTACTACTCGATCTCCGGGAAGAAATGGTCCAGGATTGACTCCTTCTCGAACTCCGTCCCGCCGCAGGCAATGCAGCGCACCTCAGATACCTTCTCCCTGGGCAGGAGCCAGTTTATCTCACCACACCTCTTACAGCGATAGGGGGTTGTGAAGGGAGGGGGAGGGGCAAAGGGTAGCCTTCTTATCGGCATCACAACCTCCTTGCATTCTCCTCTACCCCATTGTAAAGTATAACAAGCGGTTTGGCAATGGCAGCTGGCAGGGGGTCAAAATGGAGGAGGTAGCACGGATAACCCATGCCGATACCCGTAAGGCAGTCGAGACCTCTCTGAGAGATGCAGGTGTCTGGGAGAAGCTCGAGCGGGCGATTGAGGACCTTAAGGCAAGGCGAAGGGCACTTGGTCTTCCCGCAGATGGGAGAGAGGGCGACTACTCCCCAGCCCTGAAGGGCGGGGCTTTTAGGGAGTGAACATTTCTTTGAACTGGGGCTCAGGGTCTATGAGGAGGTTCTGAATCTGCCCCGCATGGTGAAACCGGGGAGGGAACTCAAGTGCCGGCGAGGATAGTAACCGAGGAAGAGCTTCGGGCCCTGCCTCTGGAATGGAAGACCTTTGGGACTCTCTACACCCCGGGATTCCGCACCAATTGGGGAGAGTGGCACATGGTCCGCGAGTTCTACCAGAATGCCCTGGACGAGCATGACGAAATAGGCGCCAGGGCCCTACCGAGGATCGAACTCACCCCGGAAGGCCTGATCATCAAGGACTACGGGAGGGGGTTTGGGGTTGAGGGGCTTCTCTTCAAGGAGAGGAAGGTAACGGGGGACCTCAGGGGGACATTCGGTGAGGGGCTGAAGATAGCCTGCAACACCGCTCTCAGACTTGGCTACGATGTCGAGATAGAGTCGGCGATGAGGTCAATTGAGGCCGTCTATGTTAGGCGAGTGGTTGACACCCAGGAGCTTGAGCTCTACTTCATAGCCAAGCCGCAGAGGCCGGGGGTGATCGGGACGACTGTGCTCATCCGGGGCTACCGGGGCCCAACCTTTACCGACCGCTTTACCCAGTTCATCCCGGCCCCTCTCCACACGAGGTCACTGACCATAGGGAGGTTTGCCCGGGAGGATGCCATACTCCCTGAACCCCCCAATCGCCTCTACATAAGGGACATTTACGTGAGAGACCTCTCGGTGAGCTACCCGAGCCGCTTCAGCTACAACCTCTGGGAGGTCGAGCCCGACCCCGACCGCGACGCAGAAAAGTCGACCTCAGAACTCCAGGCTGCCATCGCCAATCTCTGGGCGACGGTCACCAATACTAGCCTCATCCACCGCTTCCTGGAGGATGCCAGGAACCCGGATCGGTATGAGGCGCAGATCGACTTCACCTGGTTTGAATCGCTGGCCCTGGTTCGGGAAAGCAGGGCTTACTGGGAGAGGGCCTGGCTGGAACACTTCGGGCCGAGGGCCGTTCTCTTCACCGGTCCAAGCTGGGCCAAGGTAGCCGAGATGTACGGCTACACCACCATCGAGTACCCCTTGGGCGTGCGGAGGTTTCTTGAGGAAGCTATCCCCAGCGACCGGAGCGTTTCCGAGAGGAGGATTGAGGAGCTCAAAAAGCCGCGACCGGTGCCGGCTCATGAGCTCACCCCCACGCAAAGGATACACCTGGAGGCAACACAATGGCTGCATTCCCAGCTGGGATACCCAAGGTCCCCCAGCATTGTAGCTGCCGAGATACCAGCGGACCCGAGAACGGGGGAGGAGGCTGACGGCCTCTACGACCGGGAAGAAAACGTCATATACATTCAGCCGAGGGTTCTCGACTACATGTCGACGGTGATAGCGACTTATACCCACGAGATGGGCCACTTCGTGAGTGGGGGTGCCCTGGACGGGACGAGGGAACATGTAGACGGGGTCCAGAGGGTGGCAGCGCTCATCGCCGAGCTTCTGGTACAGAGCCCCGGGCACCCCATCTGGCGCGGTGTTATCTGGAGGTGACTTGTGGAGTACAGGGAGTTCAAGATTCCCAAGCGGCCTCCTCGGGACGGGGGCTTCTGGACGGTTATCTGTGTTCAGAAGAGGAGGGGCCTAATCCTGGCCTACGTCTCTCCTGATGGGGAGCACTTCACCCTGTATGATACCCTGGCCACCCCGAGGGTCAGCCTCAGCGAGTCGGTGGAGCTCTTCAGGGTGGGCTTCAATCCCGCGGTCTACCAGGCCTTCCCCTCGGCCCCCCTTGACCGCTGGGAGGTGATTGAAAAGGCACCAACCCTCTCCGATATATGGGCAAGACCGGTGAGGTTCTTCCCTGACTGCTGAATAGGAGTGCAGGTCCTCACCAGGGAGTCAAGATGCCTGGTCAAACGCTGCTCAGCCCCGGCCCGGAAGCGGGTCCGGAGTTGAGGGACAATCCCGATAGGAAGAGGCGCCGGGAAAAGCTGAGGAAGCAGCTCAGCTGGCTCTACAGGATGGCCCGGGAGATAGAGCTCGCCACCAGGCTCAAGGTGCGGAGGGCGATCCCCCCGCTCTATCCGGGCATGTATCTCCCAAGCCGTCTCATGGAGGAGCTTTCGGCTGCGGGAAGGAAGGCGATAGATGCCCTTTCACTCATAAGGGACGCTCTGGAGAGGTATGAGGCAACCGGGATAGATATCGAACGAGCCAGGATAGCCTCGCTCCTTGAGACGGTAAAGGACTCGAGGGATGAGTTCTCCCGGATAATCAAAATAGCCTACACCATGAAGGACAGGGAGGAGGAGAGGATCAAGAGGGGTAGGGAGAAGCTCGCTCAACTTGAGCTTCTTGGGGCCCCGGATAGGGAGATAGTCGAGACAAGGGCGGCAATGCGTGAAGCAGAAATAGGCATAAGGCAGTATACCGAGGTGATCAACGCAGGCCGCCTCATCACCTATATAGTCGGGGAGGGGCTTGAGGCGATGAGGGAAAGTATCGAGGCAATCGGCCTCAGGATCCCAGAGTAAACAGGGCCTTCTTGACAGGCATCCCTGATTATACTAGAGTCGAGATCAGAAGGAGGAGGGGAGGAAACCATGCCAAAGGGAGAGGAACTGCAAGCAAGGGTTGAGGAACTGAGGGCAAGTGGTGCCGAAACGAACGAGATTATCTCTTCAATCCTCGAGGAGGACTACGAGGGAACGCCAACCGGGGAACTTGCCAAGTACCTGGATATCTCCCCGGTGGTAGTTGGCAGGATACGGGGCAACATTGCCCGGTCCCGCAAGGCAGAGGCGAAGCGGATGATGGAGGGGGGTGAGGGGGGGGAGGGGCCATCTATCGTGGAGACATTCAAGGATGCTGTCTACCGGGTGATCCGACGGGGTGGCCCGGGGTGGAAGGAGCACCTGGTAAAGCTCTTCGAGAAGCAGGCCCACCTCCTGAGGTCGCACGATACACTGGTTGCCTGGCTGACAAGGCTGGGGTGCACGGGGTCGGAGGCGGAGATGGTAGCTGAGGAGCTACTGCCTTCCGGGGGCTATGGCAGCCTCGGTCAGCCCGGTCAGCCCACTCAGCAGCCGGGACAGCCGTCGATCGCCTACGTCCCGCAGCCGGGTGGGGGATACACCCCGATAATTGTCATGTCCCAGCCATCACCGACTCCTCCCTGGCAGCCGGGGAATATCACCCTCACCGTTCCTCCCCAGCCACCAGCCCCCGAGCCAAAGGAAAGCCCCGAGCTCAGCATACTCCGGGAGGAGGTAAGGGCAATCAGGGAGAACTTCAAGGAACTGAGTCAGCATGTGGCAGACCTGGCCAACCTGGCGAGAACACCGCCATCCCCGCCACCGCAGCCCGCTCCACCACCGCCACCGAGAATGAGGAGGAGGCCGATGCTCGATGAGGAGGGGAGAATTGCCCGGGATGCCGACGGCAACATAATCTACGAGGAAGTACCCTACGATGAGACCCAGGCCCAGCTCGAGTACATGAGGGGGATAGCGGCGCTATCCAGGCGCGATGATAGCGGGCTCTCGGGTGAGAGCATCAAGAACATCATCAATGAAGAGCTTAATAAAAGGGACATCCAGCAGCAGAGGTTCAATGAGCTCAGAGAGAGCATAATGGCCGAGATCGAGAGGAGGTTCCCGAAGCGGGAAGGCGAGGAGCAGAGAATGGTGACCGCCGACGAGATTCGGGGGGTGATAAAGGACGAGCTCGAGAGAAGGGGGGAGCCTGAGCGGGATAGGCAGATAATAGAGCTGAGGGAGAAGATTGACAACATCATCCACGAGAGGGAACGCTCCGAGGAGATACGGAGGGCGATCAGCGAGCAGATTGAGCCGATTTTCAAGAAGATGGAGGAGCTTGAGCTGGCAACCAAGAAGACGTCGCTCACCGGGGAAAGCGCCAGGCTGGTCCACACCGAGACAATGGCCGAGAGCTGGCAGAGGTTCTTCCTTGAGATGGGGCAAATGCTGGATAGGAACATCCGGGCGGCGCTACTGAACGCCGTGGTGAGCCAGCTGAGGCGGGATGGCGCCTCTGAGGGGGTTATAAAGGAGGTCATCAGGACGGCCGGTGGGGTACCGAGCTCGGAGCCGGAGACACCATCCAGACCGAGCGGGCTTAGGGAGAAGGCCAAGGAATTCGAGAGGAAGTATTTGAAGCCGGAGGCTTGGTCAGCGTAAGCTGACCCACGACTAAAGTCGTGGGCTTTCGCCTGCGAGAGCGGCGATTAAGAGCTGGCTTACGGCAGCCCAACCCGAGGACTTGTAGCCCTCGGTAAAGTTAATAGCAATAGACCGGGAGGCATTGAGGTCGGAGTGCAGTTGGAAGCCACATCGCTTACACTTAAAGATAGCACCGTTGCGGTTCCCCTTGGCAATGTGCCCGCATCTGGAGCACTTCTGGGAGGTGTATCGGGCATCAACAAAGCCAACTGGAATGCCCTGAGCCAGAGCTTTGTATTCAACAAACCTCTGAAGTATGGCAAATCCCCAACTATGGACTTGCCGATTGCCTTTTCTCCCAAGCTCAGCCCTGCTCCTGATGTGAGTCAGCTTCTCAAAGACGATAATGGGGCTATCAAAGGTGGATGCGTGGCTCACCAACCACTTACTTATGTTGTGCAGCGCCCACCGGTGGAAGCGGTTCTCCCGACCACTAAGCCGTCTCAAGACACGCTTAGCGCCCCGGGTGCCTTTGCTCTGAAGGGACTTGCGCACTCTAAAGTAGTGGTTCCTACGCCAGTTAAGCTTGCCGGCATTAAAGAACTTATTGGTAGAGATAACGGCAATGTTCTTAACCCCCAGGTCAACCCCAATAACACACTTGGGAGGATTAGGCGATGGAATAAGCTTTTTCAAAACAAGGTGAAGATAGAAGGCCTTATTCCGATAAACGAGGTCAGCCGAGC
The DNA here is from genome assembly GCA_019314085.1 of Deltaproteobacteria bacterium. The sequence continues at coordinate 5,579 of JAFCZZ010000058.1, forward strand.
CAAATTCCCAGGACTTATCCTCAAGATAGCTTCGCTGGTAATCCCCCAGGATAAACTTACACCTCACTCTATGCCCATTGGTAGAAAGAGTGCAGTAATCGGGTTTAATGGTGCAGGTTCTAGCATCGTAGCGGATGGGGGTAAAGTCGAAGTGGGGCTTAGAACCCTTCCTTTTAAGACTGGATTTGACTGCCTCGGCTACCTTATCACGAGCGGAACAGCTAAGGTTTGCCGAGAGGTTAAACAACTTGCGGGTAGGATAATAGACCTCGTGGTGCAAGGCTACTTTGTTGGTAAGCTTCTTCTCCCAGGCAATATCACAAATCCAGTTGCAGGCATCAGTGTATGCCTTTATCGTCTCAAGCAGAAGCTGAGCATCTTCTGGAAGAAGCTTTATCCTGACCGTCCGTTTGATTTCTTGCATATTCATATATTAGGTCAATACAAGCGATTTGTCAAATCTAAAGAAAGGAGGGGTGCGCCAATTCCTCCCACCCCTGAAGGGATGGGTTTCCTTGGCGCTTTTCTATGAAGAAGATAGCGATTGGAAGCGTAAAGGGGGGCGTGGGGAAGAGCACGGTGAGCTTCGGTCTGGCGACCACCTTCGCCCGGATGGGCTACAGGGTAGGGATGATCGGGGCCGACCTTGAGGGGGATGCCCTGGGGTACATGGCCGGGCTCTCGTTTGATAAGTTCTCTGGTGACGAACTGATTGAGCCGATAGATGTCTGGGGGGTCAAGATGATCTCCCTCTCCCTGATAGTCGAACCTGAGTGGCTCGACTCCCCGATAATGCTGAAGGAGGAGACGACCCATGACGTGATAAGGCAGCTCTTTGAAGCGGTGAACTTTGGTGAGCTTGATATCCTGTGTATTGACTCCCCTCCCACCTCGGGGGCTGAGCTCCAGGCAATAGCCAGGCGGCTTAGGCCCGACGGGTTTATCATAGTCACCATACCGCAGAAGCTCGCCGAGATACCCGTACAGCGGATGATAAGGGCAGTGAGGGACGAACTCGGGGTCGCCATCTGGGGGATAGTTGAGAACAACGCCTACAACAGCGGGGGTAATGCCGGCGAGAACATATCGGCGAAGACCGGGATACCCCTCCTCGGGAAGATACCCTGGGATAGGTCCATCGCTGAGGCAATGGACGAGGGCAGGGTACTGAGGTCTGACTACTTTGGTCCGATAGCCGAAGCGATCGAGAGGGAGTACCTCAAGGAGGAAGGAGATATCAGGGCGAAGGTAATGAGGCTCCACGAGGAGGGGAAGACAATGCCCCAGATAGCCAGGGAACTGGGGATATCGAGGGGAAAGGCGCTCAGTATCTTTAGGGGGCTAAGAAGGGAAGCTGATATCGGGGGTTAAGGAATGCCGCTCAAGTTGTTCATAACGAGACAGCCACCTGAGAACCTTGATGCCGAGGTCTTTATCGATGATGACACATTCTGGGAGATAGCCGTCCGCAAGGCAAGCCTGACCTCGGAGTGGCTCAAGGATAGGATTTATGTTAGAAGCAAAAAGGGTGTGAGTATGGCCGACCTCGGGCATATGACCAAGCTCATCAGGGTTGTTTTTGAGACCCTGGTGAGGAAGGGGATAGACCTCACCGAGATTGTCCGGGGAACTGGGAGGAAGAGTGCCTCGGATGTGGAGACATTCCTCTCAGTTGCCCAGAAGGCGGTAAATCAAGCAGTCAACCTCGACGAGCTCTTCAGCGAGTATGAGGCAAAAAGGATAGGGGTGCTGAGAGTCTGCTACGCCAACAGCGAGCTCAGGTTCTGGCGGAAGGACTGGCTTAACCTCTATGCCGAAGGGAAGTTCACCGAAGAGGCCGTGAAAAAGGGGATGATCGCCGATGACCTATTCTGCTTCTCAGTGAGGGAGGTGGACAGTGGATAGGACTAACTGCCCGTTCTGCTCTCGCGGTATGGTAAGGATGGAGGATGGGGAACTCTTAAGGCTTCTTACTGGAAGCTTGCCCATGCTGGAAAAGCTCATGGGGCCGGGGAACCCCAAGACCAGGGTCAAGGGGCTTAGCTGTCCGTCGTGTGGCTACATAGCCCTCTTCAAGAAGAAGGGGGGAGAACCTTAAGAGTGAGGACACTCACTTAACTCAATTTCGAAGCTCGCTCCCTCTTTCCCACGCCAAAGCGGCTGAGGAGAGCCTTGTGATCAGCATTCTTGGTACCAGGACTAATAAGCAGTTTAAAGAGTCATTTCACCTCTATTCGAAGCTTTGCAGAACACGCTTGCTTCTCTCAATTATCGAGCGTAGTATT
>JAFCZZ010000489.1 GCA_019314085.1 Deltaproteobacteria bacterium
AGAGCCAGCAAACGAGCCGCTATATCGAGCAGCAGGTTGCGGCCATCTACGACCTGGGGAAGGATCGCGCGTCCCGGAGGGCTGACCTGGTAAAGGGCCGAGACCACCTGCACCGCAGCCGGGACATATTCTACGACACCGATATGATAAGCGAACACCAGGAGGAGACCGTCCGCATATGCGACGAATGCGGGGGTCTGATCACCATCGCCTCCGATGCAAGTCCCGGGAGCCGAATCTTCGCGGTCATCGTACCGGGACGGGGCTGCCCCGCGTGCAGAAAAGAGGGGGAGGAGATCTTCGAAAGGACCGTCAAAGGTCCCTATCAGTATATATACTTTCAGGACAGGGACAGGGATATATTCCTGGTGAAATAAGGAGAGACATTGTGGAGAAAACGATCGACGACAGGACCCGCGAGACGGCTCAAAAGCTCTTCAGTGAGGGGGTTAAGATGGATCCCCCCTATCGGATGTGGAAAGAGTTCGACCGGGAGCTCGCCAACGATTTTTCACGCTTTATAACGGGCAACCTCTATTCCCGGACCGTCCTCACCCTGCCGGAAAGGCAGATGGCCGCATGCGCCATGCTGGCGGCACTTCGGGCCACGGATGAGCTGAAACTGCACGTCAATGCGGCGCTGAACGTCGGCTGTGATCCCGGGAAGCTGACGGAAATATTCTTCCAGCTCGCCACCTACGCGGGGATGCCCACCGTCAACGAAGCCCTTGCGGTCTACCGCGATGTCCTGAAGGAAAGGGGGCAGTGGCCGATTGAAAGACCAGACGGGGCATAGCGTCCACAGAATTGTTGAAATCATCGACAGGCTGAGGGCACCGAACGGATGCCCCTGGGATCGCCGGCAGGAAAGGGAGGATGTTGGGCGGTACCTCCTGGAGGAGGTGTACGAGGTTATCGACGCGATAGATCAGGGGTCCCCGGACGGTCTGAAGGAGGAGCTCGGAGATGTCCTCTTCCAGATACTCTTTCTGGCAAAGATGGCAGAGGAGAAGGGAGAATTCACCATCTCAGACGTCGTGAACGGCATATCGGAAAAGATGATCTTCCGTCACCCCCACGTCTTTGAAAACGCTCAGGCCCTCGATGTAGGAGGGGTCCGGGCCAACTTTGTGGAAAAGATAGAGGAAGAGCTTGCAGAGCTGAAGGAGGCCATCGAGAACGGGAGAAAGAATCGCATAGAGGGTGAGATAGGCGACCTGTTCCTCTCGCTCGTCAATCTGTGCAGATTCGTTCAAACGAATCCCGGAGACACCCTCCGCTCCTCACTGGAGAAGTTCGCCGCAAGATTCTCATTTATCGAAGAGAGCCTGAAAAAGGAGGGCCGGTTTCCACAGGGCGCCACCATGGAAGAGATGGACCTGTTGTGGAATGCGGCAAAGGAAACAGAAAGGGATAGGTAGCAAACGATGAAGTTTTTCCTCTGTGTCATAGGGATGGTTCTGATCATAGAAGGTCTCCCCTACTTCGCCTTCCCCGACAAGATCAAGTCGTACCTGATGAAGGTGTATGACACCCCCGAGGGTACTCTCAGGATTTTGGGGCTGGCATCGGTCACGGCCGGCCTTGTCCTCGTGTATCTCGGAAGGGGATGAGATCCGGAATATTGATGAAATAACGACATGTAACGGCACAGCATGTCTATCCAATCCAACACAATTCTCTATTGACTTTACAGACCCTTTCTGGGTATTACCCCAAATTCGCCATGAGAACAGACGACTTTTACTATAACCTCCCGGAGGAACTGATCGCACAGAGACCATGTGAGCGAAGGGATCATTCCCGGATGATGGTGGTGGACCGGGGCCGCGGGACTTTCGAATGCCGGCATTTTTATGAACTGCCTGAATTCCTGGGCACCGGTGATCTCCTGGTCACCAACAACTCACGGGTAATCCCCGCGAAGCTCTCCGGGGAAAAGTCCACCGGCGCAACGATCGAACTGCTCCTCCTTCAGGAGAGGGGAGCGCCCGCAACATGGGAGGTCCTGCTGAGACCCGCCAAGCGGGTCAAGGTGGGAACCAGAATATCCTTCGATGGCCGTTCGTGGGCGGAGATACTGGAGAGGGTTTCAGACAAAAAATGGGTCGTCAGATTCCACACGGAGACCGGGTTCGATACCTTTCTGGAGACATTCGGGAGTGCGCCCCTCCCCCCCTACATAAAGAGAGGGAAGGGAAAGGCGCAGAACCCGGTGGACCTGCAGAGATATCAGACCATCTACGCGAAGAGCCCCGGGTCGGTTGCCGCCCCCACCGCCGGGCTCCACTTCTCTGAAGAGATCCTGGAGGCGCTGAGGGGGCAAGAGGTTGACATTGCAGAGGTAACGCTGCACGTGGGATACGGGACCTTTCTCCCCATCGAGACCGATCTTGTGGAGGACCACGAAATGGAGAGCGAGTCTTTCGAGATAGACGAGGGGGCGGCCGAGAAGATCAACAGCGCCGGGAGAATCGTTGCCGTGGGAACAACATCGATACGAACGCTGGAGGCGGCCTCCGACCCGGATGGGAGGGTACGGCCGGGAAAGGGCAAGACCTCCATCTTCATATACCCGGGCTATCGTTTCAAGGCAGTGGACCGGGTGCTGACGAATTTTCATCTGCCGGCATCATCCCTCTTCCTCCTCGTCTGTGCCTTCGCGGGAAGGGACCTGATGCGCAGGGCCTATGCGGCGGCCATAGAGGAGAGATTCCGGTTCTACAGCTATGGCGATTGCATGTTGATACTGTAAAGACAGGGGTCAAGGGGTTAAGGGGTTAAGGATTCAGGTAAAATACTAAAGAAGTAAAAACAAGCACAAAATTAAATCTTATTTTTCGTGTTTTCGTACTTTCGTGTTTTCGTGATAAAATATTATATCTTGTTTAATTCCGGTTTGTCCGGGTCAGGAACCATATGAACACAGAAGACAGACCCCAGAAACAGGAATCCCCTTCTGACGGATTCGACTTCACGCTCCTCCACAAGGATCGCGGGTCAGAGGCACGGTTAGGTAGAATCACAACCCCTCATGGGGAGATAGACACCCCCGTCTTCATGCCGGTAGGAACGCAGGGGACGGTCAAATCGCTCACACCGGAAAGGGTCGCCGACCTGGGGGCACAGATAGTCCTCGGAAACACCTACCACCTCTATCTGAGGCCGGGACACGAGCTGATCCGAGAGCTGGGGGGGCTGCACACGTTCATGAACTGGCACCGCCCCATCCTGACCGACAGCGGAGGATTCCAGATATACAGTCTGGGAAAACTGCGGAAGATAACGGAGGAGGGGGCATCGTTTCAGTCGCATATAGACGGCTCACGTCACTTCATAAGCCCCGAGTCATGCATGGAGATCCAAGGGGCGCTGGGATCCGATATCATGATGTGCCTCGATGAATGCGTCTCATATCCTGCCGACTTTGCCTACACGGAGAAGTCACTTGCTATGACACTGCGGTGGGCACGAAGATGCAAGGAGGCCAGGGAGAATGACCGCCAGGCTCTCTTCGGCATATCACAGGGGGGGAAACACGACACCCTGCGCAGGAGGGGTATAGAGGAACTGGTGGCCATTGGCTTCGACGGCTATGCCCTGGGAGGACTGAGCGTCGGTGAGCCCAAGGAGATCATGCGTGAGATAACCGCCACCTGCACCCCTCTCCTCCCCGAGGGGAAACCGCGATACCTCATGGGGGTCGGGCTTCCGGAAGATATTGTGGAATCCGTCTATCATGGAATAGACATGTTTGACTGCGTGATGCCCACACGAAACGCCCGCAACGGAATGCTGTTTACAAGCAATGGAAAAGTTGTTATAAGAAACGCTCGTTATCGGGGGGATAGTGCGCCTGTTGACAGTGAATGTGACTGCTACACCTGCAGAAACTACTCACGGGCGTATCTCAGACACCTGTTTATCGCCGGGGAGATCCTGGCGATTGTTTTGAATACCATCCACAATATAAGGTATTTCATGAATCTGATGAAAA
>JAFCZZ010000490.1 GCA_019314085.1 Deltaproteobacteria bacterium
CGTCCACCAACAGAGTTAAATACCATTGAGTCCCAATTATAACTATGGACGCAAAAGTAGAAAGGGAGCTTTTGAGAAAACTGAAGAAGTTCCACGGCAAAGTCCCAGTATCCCAGTTGCCGTCAAAGATCGGGGTGCCCAAGTCGGTTCTGATTTACCTGATGGGGAAAGCAGATATCCCCTTGGGTAGGGAGAGAATCCAGTACATAACCAAGGTCAGGTGGCTACGAACCAAGGAGGGCGGAAGCGCTCCACAACTAAGAGTGTCAAGGATAATAGTCAGGCAAATGGGGTTGAAAGAGGGGAGCAAGGTCCAATGGTTCTTGGAAAAGGGGAAGATCGTTGGGATCCCGTTACCCACGGAAGAAAGCTTGTCTGGGGAGACGGGTGGATGAGGTCGACTGCCCCTCCCTAAAAAAAGGGGCTTGTCCCCGAGGTGGAACCGAAATGTCCCAAAAACCCCGGAACAACGGGCCGGCGAAAAAGAAGCGACCTACCGACGGCTATGCCCCCATAACACTCACGTTCGAGGAGGGCGGGAAGACGAAGCTGCTGGCGAGCCTGGACTTCCCCCCCGAAACCGTGCCGGCCGAGAAGCGAGTGCGGATAAGGGTCGAGAGCTTCGGCGGCCGCGTGAGACTCCTTGACCGCAGGATGAACGAGCTAAACCCCGGGTTTGCTGTGATGCTGCCGTGGTCGAGACCTCCCCAAAGACCTGAAAAGCCCAAGAGAGCCCCCGAGGCAAAGGCTGGCCCCAGGATTTTCCCCACGTGCATTGCCTACCTCTCGTCATTGCCGGGAGAGCACTGTGGGATCGCCACCTATTCGAACTGGCTGGCCCAGGCCGTCCTAAAGCACTACCACGTGGGGATCTTCAGAAACATTCACGCCGGGGTTCCCGAGGACGCCCTTATCCACGCGCAATTAGAGTTTGGGATATTCAGGGACTGGAGGGACTTGACTTCGGAAGAGTTCAGAGATAATTACAAGGTATGCACCGTCCACACGGTTCTCCGCGACCCCCACCCGTTCCACCTCGAGTACTACCAGGCTCTGGACGAGGAGTACGACGCCTTCATCGTCCACACGGTGCTGGGGAAGAAGTGGCTCTCCCGATACGTTTCAAAGCCCGTTTACCTGATCCCGCACGGCTGCCTGCTGTGGGACCCCGTCCCCCGTGATGAGGCGAGGAAGAAACTCGGGCTGCCCCCGGACGCGGAGCTTGCCTTTGGGTTCGGCTTCGCGGCGGAGACGAAGGGGTTCGACGAGGCGATAGAGGTCGCCGGGAGGCTGAAGCGCCCGAAGTTCAGGCTCGTGATCTCGGGCTCTCCGCACGGCGTGCTCAAGAAACACACCGAGAGGGAGGTCGAGAGACTGAGGCGCGCGGCCGGAAAAAATGTGATCGTGCTGGGGCGTTATCTGAGCGAGGACGAGATAAACCTCTGGGCAAGTGCCGCCGACGTGCTGGTCTTCAACTACAAGACCCCCCCGTTCGTCGCCTCGGCCTCCGGGGCGCTCAAGCGCGTGCTGGCCGCCGGAAAGCCCATCGTGTGCGTCGACGACAACCGCCTGGAGGAGCTCGTCGAGGGGCAGTACTGCATCAAGTTCACCCCGGGGGACCTGGAGGGCTTCGCCCACGCGCTCGAGCTCGTCCTGTCCGACAGGGAGGTCGCGGAGAGGCTGGGCCGCAACTGCCGGACGCTCGCCGAGCAGACGAGCTGGGAGCGGATAGCCGAGCGCCACATGGAGGTCTACGGGAGGGTGGTCGGGGGGTTCGACGAGCGCTACTACGATTCCAGGGCCTACTTCGATGTCGGCGTGGACGGGGAAGCGGGGAAGCCCTACAGGGACGCGCGCGGAGAGCTGAAGCGCTGGGGATACGTACACACGTCGGACGTGAACTGGCTCGGGTGGAGAGAGGTCGTCAGGGGGCTCAAACACGTTCTCGCTCCAAGGAAAATGCTCGACGTCGGGACCGGCTGCGGGGGGCTGGTGCACTACGCGCTCGAGGCGGGTATAGAGTGCAGGGGCTGCGACTTCGCCAGGTACGCGGTCGAGCACGCCTTCGGATCCGCAAAGGGCCGCGTCGACCTCGCGGATGCCAGGAACCTCCCCTACGCCGACGGCAGCTTTGACCTCGTCACCGCCATGGACCTGTGCGAGCACATCTACGAGAGCGACCTGCCGAAGGTCGTCTCCGAGCTCCAGCGCGTCTCCTCCAGGTGGATCTTCTACAACATAAGCGTGGCGGAGGACAACGAGCCGGAGATAGTGCTGAGAAAGGGACAGCTGCCCCCCAAGGAGCTCGCGACTACTGGAGGAGGGCGCTGACAAACGACAGGTGGAGGCTGAGGGACGACCTGGTCGAGGAGTTCAGGCGCGTCGTCCCCCCGGAGGTCCTGGCCTTCTGGCGGTGCATAATAATCACCGAGAAGGTGTCTTGATGGTGACTGCATAATAGTAACGGAGCGAGTTTGAGATGAAATTGTCGATCCCAATGGTGAAACTTGCTTATGCTGGTGGTTTCTTAGATGGGGATGGGTGCGTCCATCGTGCTAAGTTTCGAGGATACCTTTACCTTATGTGGTATAACACGCATCGTAAAGCCATAGAAAAAATAACGATAAATTGTGGAGCAATATATGAGTGTAACCCAAAGCTCCCTCATTGGAAAACGTGTTTCAGACTTCAAGTGGGTGGAGCAAAAGCAGAAACTCTCTACAAAAAACTCAAACAATTTCTCGTTTCAAGGGGAGCTGAAGTTACTTGGCCGTACCTTGCTGGTTTTTTTGATGCTGAGGGCTCTGTTTGTTCATACAAGCGTTTAGACCTGAGAGTGATTAAGATAACGAATAGCAATCTGTCAATCTTAAAAGCACTCAGGGCTTTTCTCGGATTTGGAAAGATCTACAAAAAGTCTAAAGAAAATTGCTACGAAATTCGCATCAACTATCAAGATCAAGTAAAACAATTTATCCAAGGCGTTCTTCCCTATAGTGTAGTTAAAAAAAGTAAATTGTCAGAAGCCTTAAAGCACATTGAAGTGAGAGGTGTCAAAAAAATCCACAAATTCAGAAGCATTAAAAAGGAAATTTTTTATGATCTATATGTAAACCAAAAACTTTCAACTTGTCAAATTGCACGCATGCTTGGTGTACACCCCACTTCAGTGCGGGAGAAGTTAAGAAAACTAGGAATACCAGTAAGAAGTCTTTCAGAAGCTTCTCGAATTAGAAATGAAACCTATCATTATAAAAGAGATTCGAGAGGTTGTTTTATTGGTAGAGCTTAGCATCGTATTAAATTCCGCGAGGGACGACTTCCCCCTCGTTGGCCTCCCGGACACCTTCCTTTTTGAACCTACCGTCAAGTCACTGAATAAGCAGGAGCTAAGGAACTTCGAGCTCGTCATCGTGGACGCGCTCTACTCGGAGAAACGGAGGCGGTGGCTGGAGGGGCACGCGGAGTTCCCGCTCAAGTACCTGAACGCCTTCCCCAACCGCTGGCTGGAGCACGGCATGGTCGGCATAGCCACCCAGAAGAACAAGGGCCTGCTGCACGCGGAGGGGGAGCTGGTCGTGTTCGTGGACGACGCCACCGAATTCCCAAAGGACTGGACCAAACGCATTCACGACTGGTTCGAGCGCGGACACTGGCCGATGAGCCTCACCTATTACTACGAGGCCGGCAGGCCCAAGGTGCTGGGGGGCGGCAAAAGACGTGTGGGGCCCTTCCACAAGTCTCCGGTAAAGGAGCGGGATGTGGGCGAGTTTTTAACCTTCCTGAGACCCGGGGACGTCGTCAGGGACAGCCGCACCAAGTTCCTGCAGGGGGAGACCCTGAGTGCCCCCGGGT
>JAFCZZ010000491.1 GCA_019314085.1 Deltaproteobacteria bacterium
CGGGGACAACCAGGGGGATATCCGGCTCCATCCTGAAGGCATTGGTGTTATCTATCACCACACACCCCTCCCGTGCCGCTACGGGTGCAAACCGCTCGCTGATGCTTCCCCCGGGGGAAAACAGCCCTATTTCTATTCCCTTGAAGGAATCATCATTCAGGACCTTGACGGGATACTCCTTCCCGCGAAAGGTCAGTTTTTTGCCAAGTGATCGTTCCGAGGCAAGAAGGGTAATCTCCCCTACCGGGAAATTTCTCTCTTCCAGCATACTGATCATCTCTGTTCCGACAACTCCTGTCGCCCCTACAACCGCAACACTATTCTTCATACAGACACCTTTGTATATTTTTGACAGAAAAACGGTTTTTCCGGTCTATTACTTCGTTCTATTAAAGAGAAAGCCACACACCTTCCTGTGGCTCGATTGTATAGATCCTAACCTCTCCCAGATAAACCGTAGCGTTCTTACCACCTTCTATGGTGGTATTCCTCCGCCTCACCCTTCTGCCGCCCCTTTGCCATCCTGACCAGTATCCACACAGGACCGGAAATGGCGTAGCCCAGGGCCATCACAAAGAGCATAATCTGCGGTTCAAGCACAATGACAATCAGCATACAGATGATCAGGACAAAGGTCATGAAGGGCTTTCTCGAAAAGAAATTCAGGTCTTTGAAGCTATAGTACTTGATGTTGCTGACCATCAGCAGAGAGAGGGCAACCATACCAGCCAGGATAGAGACGTGATGAAACTGACCCTGTCCGCCCAGGTAATCAAAGAACAGTACCGTCGTCGCGACGACGACTGCCGCTGCCGGGATAGCCAAGCCGTTAAAGACCCTGCTGTCTATAACATCAATCTGTACATTGAACCGCGCAAGCCTCAGGGCCCCGCATACCACAAAGAGAAAAGCGGCAAGCCACCCATATCTCCCGAAAGACACAAGCGCCCATGAATACGCAAGGATAGCCGGTGCAAGACCGAACGCCACAAGATCGGAGAGAGAATCATACTCGGCGCCGAACCTGCTGGTTGTATTGGTGACCCGGGCAATCTTTCCATCGAGGCCATCGAGAATGCAGGATAGTATGATGGCAACGGCCGCCCGTGGGAAATCTCCGCCTATTGAGGCTATGATCGAATAAAACCCGAAAAAGAGGCTCGCCGTCGTGAAGAGATTCGGGAGGATATAAATACCCTTCTTCATGCTGTCGCCCTTTATCCTGGTATTTTTCTTCATATCAGATACCCTATCCTGGTTTCTCCGGCACGTACCTTGTCTCCGACCTTTACGGGAATCGTGGCATCGAGTGGCATAAGAACTTCAAGGCGTGAACCGAATTTGATAAGCCCGAAACGCTCACCCTTCTCAATCCCCATCCCTTCCTTAACCCAGCAGACAATCCTTCGTGCAATAATCCCTGCTATCTGTATCGTCAGTATTCGATCTCCACCCATCGTCTCGATAAGGACCAAGTTTCTCTCGTTGAAGGCCGACGCCTTATCGAGATTGGCGGAGAAAAACCTGCCCTTCCGGTAGACAATCTCCTTTACTGTTCCGGCACAGGGCGCTCTGTTTACGTGAACATTAAAGATGTTCATGAAGATGCTCACCTTTCGAGCCCCTCCCTGGAGCATCTCCTGCGCTTCCACTTCCTCTATCTTGATAACCCTGCCGTCTGCAGGTGATATGATCGCCTTTTCATCTTCAGGGGTAGTCCGGTTCGGGTTGCGAAAAAACCACAGGACAAAAAAGGCGGCGGCAAGAAAAAACATGCTCATCCCGCCAGCACCCAGATACGCAAATACCCCTGCTAGAAGAGCAAGTGGAATTATGAAGACAAACCCGTCGAGGGCAATGGGGAAATTTCTATTATTCATACCTGCCACCAGCTTCTGCCACCCTTTCACAGAATGTCTCTGCGGCACTACCTCAGATATCGCCTGTCAGGGCCGGTCTATAGTAGATAAACGGCCCTATGTCAACCAACATATCCTGTCCGGGACATCAGTCAGTGCTTGCGGCGTATGAGGGACGAAGATAATCGGGAGCGAGGGTCATTATATCAGATTTATCACCATCATAAAACCTCTTCCTCCCCACAAGGCCCACTGCGCCCGCCCGTACCTGGTTAAACCGCAGCGGGGCAAAGGCCGATCGGTCTGGCAGGGTCTCACCGATGAGGATTCGGTACTTCTGGGCTCCATCACCCAGGAATACAATTTCTCCGGTTATTGTGACCAGAAATTCATCCAGAGCTATGACACATTCCTGGAGCGTCTTTTCATAGGTATCCGGGCCGGAGAGTCGGTAAAGGGCCGTATACACCTCTCCCCTCCCGGCGTCTACCATAGGACAGAGGACCGTCCGTGGATCGGCATGCGCAACATTCAGGGCAAGCGCATCCAGTGTACAAACACCGACAACCGGTTTCTGCAGAACAAACGCCAGGCCCTTCACGGTACTTGTTCCAACCCGCAATCCGGTAAATGAACCGGGACCGACG
>JAFCZZ010000492.1 GCA_019314085.1 Deltaproteobacteria bacterium
TTTTCATCAGGCTGCCCATATATGAAACAATCACGGCCGTATTGCTTCACCGTGATGGAATCGTCAAGCCGGGCAAGGGCATCGAGCTCGCTGTAGTGCATCCCCTTGACGAACTGCGCCAGGTACACCTTCAGCCCGGCACCGACAGCCCGCAGGGCAAGCCCCAGGGCCGCCGTTGTCTTACCCTTTCCGTCTCCCGTGTAAACCTGTACACATCCCTGCATAATACCCCCGACGGCGCACGGCCTGGTTTCGAGACAGCGTAACTCTTTAAGGTTCACGGTTCACAATAAGAGCGCAGCAGGAAATGAACATTGTGAAGATAGATCTGATTCAGTAACCGGTCGAGAGTTGTGAACCGTGAACCTAGTAACCCGAATAGTCTCTTTATATAGTCCTATACCCTGTTCTTGGTAAACCCCAGCGCCGCATTCGCGACGATCATCGTATGCATATTCGAGGTTCCTTCCAGGGTTTCGAACTGTTTCGAATCCCTCAGGAACCGTCCGCAGGGATATTCCGTCGTATATCCGAAGGAGCCGTGCAGTTTCATACACTCATTCGCCGCATGGACGGCCGCCTTTGCAGAAAACAGTTTCGCCATGGATGTCTCCATCACATTGGGAATGTTGTGGTCCTTCAGCCAGGCGGCCTTATACACCAGGGCCGCCAGCGCCTCGTGCTCCATCTTCATCTCGGCTATCTGCAGCTGGATCAACTGGTACTTTCCGATCGGCTGCCCGAACTGGTTCCGCTCGTTGGCGTACTGGATCGAGGCCTCCAGGCAGGCACCGGACAGGCCAAGCCCGCCGGCTGCACAGCCGAGCCGTGTGGCGTTCAGCTGTGTCATGCAGATCGCGAACCCCTTATTAACCCCTCCCAGAACGAGTTCCTTGGGCACCTCGACGTTTTCAAAGGTCACCTCCCCCGTATCGGAGGCCCAGAGACCTACTTTCTCCGTCATCTTCTTGCGGGTGATCCCCGGGAAGCTGTAGTCCATGATGAGGCAGGTTACCCCCTTGGCCCCGGCATCCTTGTCGGTCTTTACATACAAAAGGCCGTGGTTAACGATCGTTCCGTTCGTAGCGAACACCTTGGAGCCGTTCACGAGAAAGTAGTCGCCTTTGTCTTCGGCGCGGCACTTCATCCCCGCCACGTCGGAGCCGAAATCGGGTTCCGTCATGGCGAAATTGCCGATGTACTCACCGCTGACGAATTTCGGGATATAGGCCTTCTTCTGCTCATCGGTCCCGAACTTCTGGATCGTCAGGGCCGGGCCCCAGTCCTGCATATTGAAGGCCATTCTCCAAGAGGTATGAATCTTGGATATCTGTTCAATGGCAAGCGCGCCCTCGAGGAAACCCATTCCGTTCCCACCGAACTCCTCATCGATGCTGAACCCGAAGAACCCCAGCTCCGCCATTTGGTCATATATCTCTTTCCTCCAGTGGTGATTCTCCTCATCCTCATCCACGTAGGGAGCAATCTCCCCTTCGGCGAAGTTTTTCGCCATGTCCTGAAGCATCTGTTGTTCTTCCGTCAGTGCAAAATCCATCAATAGGTACCTCCCTTTGAAGTATACATGTTATTTGATAATCATATGCTACAATCTTCGATCTCTACCTCAGCATCCTTCGATGACAATCGACAGGGACTGCCCTCCCAGGGCCCCGACATTGATCAGTCCCCGGCGGGTCTTTCCATCCGTCAGTCTGTGGATCATACCGGTTGTCATGATTCCGCCGGTTGCGGCGCCGGGATGCCCGAAGGCAAGGGAGCCGCCGTTCACATTTATCTTCCCCGAGACCACTTCCCCGAGCATCTCTTCCACGGCAAGGCCGTAGGCCGCCGACGGGGTATGGATATCGAGAAAATCCAGATCGCCGAGCTCAAGCCCGCACATGGACAGGGCTTTATCGATCGAGCGGCTCGTCGTTCTCTCAAGGAGCGTCGGATTACCCGCCGCGATCCCGAACCCGAGCATCTTCGCCAGGGGCTTGGCCCCCAGTTCCTGTGCCCTCTCGGCCGACAGCATAATCAGTGACGCGGCGCCATCGGCCCAGGGCGCTACAGTCGCATCCGTCGCCGTTCCGTCTTCATCGTCCGGCGGCAGTGCCATAAGATCTTCCAAGGTACACGGTTCCGGCAGTTCATCGGCATCCACGACGATCTCTTTCTTCCGCTGCTTGATGGTTACCGACTCGACCTCCCCGCCGATACGGCCTTCGCCGATCGCCGCAAGGGCCTTTTTATGGTCCCTCAGAGCATAGGCATCCAGATCTCTTCTGGTGAAACCGTAGC
>JAFCZZ010000059.1 GCA_019314085.1 Deltaproteobacteria bacterium
TTCAAGGGGGGTTTGCGCACCCTGAGGATGATGTCGCCGGAGGAGATGAGAGTCTTTCGATCCTGAACCACCTTCGCTCCTGCAGCGCGGTAGTCGTCATCGGAATAGCCGGACGGATCTCCCATCGTCGATTCGATCTCGACCGTAGCCCCCCGCTGCAGGAGAACCTTCACATCCGACGGGATCAGGGGAACGCGGGTTTCTTCGGGATCATATTCTTTGGGAACAGTTACAATCATAATACAATTCTCCTCACAGTGCTCCAGAAGACAGGCCTCAAACAACATGATCCCGTCCTCACTGGGAGTCGCGGGATCATCACCAACGTAAGAGTGCCTCTCTTCTATGGTAATTTAACAGTAATTCTCTCTATGACTTAACCGACAGAACCTTCTAAATGTGCAGGTCTTTAAAAAAATGTCAAGCTTTTTTCTAAGGCACCTGCTGCCGGCGTGTTGCCGGTGACCGGACGGAACTGTTGCGCATGTCTCCTTCAGACACAAATGACATGAGGGACGGGCGAGTGACGGGGAAATACCACAATCAGAAGCCCCACCTCTCACGAAGAGACGGGGCTTCTATAATCTATTCAGAGGTCCCTTGTTGTGGTGTTACACGCGAGGATCCCCGTTGCTAAAAACACACGCATGACAGCTACTTTAAAATACGATGCATACGTACTGTGCGCCAGCGAGCGTTGAGATTTTTCATCTATGTTTCATCAACGGGATCTATTATTCTGTCTCCCTTTTTCTTTTCGTCAATGTCTCCGGGATAGGATATTGCCTTCTGGCTTCGGTTCCCGGTACGGATACGAATCACCTCATCTACGGGGCAGACAAAGATCAGTCCGTCCCCTGGTTCGCCCGTATAGGCGGCTTTAACGATAGTTTGAATCGTTTCCTCCAGGTTGCGCTCGCTCAGGACAATATTAACCTGTATCTTTGGAAGCATGTCCACCTGGTAGGTGCCGGAACGACCCGTCAGCTCAATCCCACCCTGACGGCCGCGGCCCCTGATTTCAAACATATTCAAGCCCTTGATCCCGATTCTACCCAGAGCCTCTTTAACATCGTTGACCTTGTCTTCCCGTATAAGCGCCTCTATCTTTTTCAGCATCTCATCATCTCCTCGAAATACTGTACTGCGAGTTTGCTAATACGACCTCTCTCCATGAGAACTGATATCAAGGCCGACTTCCTCTTCCATGGGGTTTACCCGCAGTCCGACACTCACATTGAGAAGTCTGGCTATGATATAGGTCCCCGCAAAGGAGAAGACGATGGTGACCACGATGGCGAGAAGCTGAATGCTGACCTGGCCGGGATTTCCGGAAAAAAGGCCGTTCCCGCCGGCAGCATTGACGACCGTCGTGGCGAACAGACCGGCGGCGATCATACCCCAGACACTCGACACTCCGTGGCAGGCCCACACATCCAGAGATTCATCGAGATTACGCTTCTCTCGATACCGCATGGCATAATAGGACAGCGGCGCGGCAACCGCACCAAGGCCCATGGCCGCCAGAGGGGTAATGAAACCGGAGGCGAGAGTCACCGCCGCCAGCCCGACAACCATCCCTGTTGCAATTCCCAAGGTGCTGGGGCGACCATCCAGCCAGGAGAGCACCATCCATACCAGGCCGGCTGTTGCCGCAAAGGTGTTAGTCGTCAGGAGGGCGTTTACCGCCACTCCATTTGCAGAGAGAGCGGACCCGGCGTTGAATCCGAACCAGCCCACCTAGAGCAGTCCGGCCCCCAGGACCGTCAGAGGAATTTGGTTGTGTTCCATGGGAGCTTTGCCATATCCCTTGCGGGGGCCGATCACCATTGCAAAGGCAAGAGCAGAAAAGCCTGCCGCGATATGCACCACGGTTCCCCCAGCGAAATCCAGGACTCCCATTTCGCGCAACCATCCGCCCGCGCCCCATACCCAGTGGCACAGCGGGTCGTAGATCAGCGTTGCCCAGAGAAGACTAAACAGGAGAAAGCTTTTGAATTTTATCCGTTCAACAAAGGCTCCGGTAATCACCGCCGGGGTAATGATCGCGAACATCATCTGAAAGGCGGCAAAAAGGCCATGGGGAATCGTTGAGCTGTAATCCGCGTTAGGCAGTGCGCCTACGCCAACGAAACCGGCAAAATTCAGCCCCCCGATCAGACCCTTGATGTCCGTACCGAAGGCAAGAGAATAGCCGACAAGCACCCATTGCACACCTATGAGAGCAATGAAGATATAACTCAGGGTTAATGTGGACAGGAGGTTTTTCCGCCTAACCATACCGCCGTAAAAGAGCGCGAGCTCTGGCGTCATCAACAGCACCAGGGAGCACCAGACCAGAATCCAAGCTGTGTCACCCGAATTTATTGCATTTTCCATGATCACCTCATTTGAATTTTTGTAGTAACGACAGGGTAATCTTCAGCAATTCCCCTGCCAGGCACAGGGATTTTGAAGATTTCTACAAACTTGTAGTATTTGGATATTTTTCCTTACATTGAGAAAAAAGAGGTGAAACAAATATAGCTAATTACAAAAATAAGGATTTAGAAAACACACAATTCCGTTGTTTAACGGAATAATTCCAATTAATTATATCAACCGGGGAGGTTTTAAAATTTTACCATTTTGTTGCTTTTGATGAAATTATCTACACGATCGTAACATGCAGGCATTATATCTGACACCGTGGAAAGATTGTGATGCTACGGGGAGAGGGGTGTTCAGTATGGTCCACTCGGGTATAATGCAAGACGCTTCACGATCAAACAGGCTCTCGGGGCTACCCTGATCAGGGAAGGATGGCGGCAGACAGGTGGACCGGTCCACCTGTCTGCGCGGCCCCACAATCAGGATCTGTATCCGAGAAAGGATGTGCACCTTCGGGTATCTGGTTCGGGGGCCAAAGATAACAAGACGGATGGCGATGAACCGGCAAAAGAGACAACGGTGAATGATTCCGACAGATCACAGCAGGGCCGAATGGATAATCTGCATGCGAAAGACCTCTCCTATGATGATCGTTGCATGGCGGCGGTGAGCACCCCGGCACCGATCAGAACCGCTCCTCCGCAGCGGTTGAACCACCTGCGGGCGGCGGAATTGCGCATTGCGTCGCGCACACGGCCCGCGAAGACCGCGTATAGCGATGCGTTGATGCCGGCCAGCAACAGAAAGGTAACTCCCAGAATAAGGAACTGGGGCTGCGGCTGTTCCTGTGGATTGATGAACTGCGGCAGAAACGCGACAAAGAAGGCGATGCTCTTGGGATTCAGGGCAGTCACGATAAATGAACTTTTAAAGAGCGACCCCCTGGAACGGACCGGCGCGGTAACGGAGAATTCTTCATCATCGGAACGTGAACGCCACAGTTTTACACCGAGATACACAAGGTAACCGGCCCCGATCCACTTCATAATGGTGAACAGGGCGGCCGAGGCCGAAAGGAGGGCACCCAATCCCAGGAGAGAGAGTGTCATTGCCGTCAAGTCACCCAACACAACACCGGCGACGAGGGGAACTGCCGATTTACGGCCGTGCGCGATTGCCTGGCTCAGAACCAGAAGGATCGTCGGTCCCGGGATCGCCAAAAGGATCGTTGCAGCACAAATAAATGTTATCCAGATTTCTATGCTCATATAATCCTTAGTCCCATTCGGCTCGCGCAGCTGATACACGGTCGGACACCAGGAAATGTCCACAACCATTGGGATGCAGCAGTTCACGGTGGATATCAGTCTTCCACAGCCACCATCACGTTTGAGGCCTTGATGACCGCAATAACGGATTTGCCCGCCTTGAGCCCCAGGGCATTACTGGACGTCTGCGTGATGATGGAGGTAATCTCCTCTCCTCCTGCGAGTTGAATGGTGATCTCGTTGTTGACCGCACCTTCTTTGACCTGTTTGACGGTGCCTTTTAGTGTATTACGTGCACTGATCTTCATGAGTACTCCCCTTTCATTTCTGTAACATATCAAACGAAAATTCCGGAAGTGATCTCACCGTGAAATCCGCTTCATTGAATCGCGGGTCGTCGTACTGATCCGCAGCAGGCACGGCAACAACGGTCATCCCCGCGGATTTTGCGGAGCGTACCCCCAACAGCGAATCCTCAAAGACAAGGCATTCGCTAGGATCAACCGCCAAACGTTCGGCTGTTCTAAGGTACACCGCCGGGTCGGGTTTTCCAAATGCATCCTCCTCCGCGGAGCACAAAGCCTGGAAAAACGTCCGAATCCCCAACACATTAACGACCGCCTCGATCAGGCTGAAGGGAGACGATGAGGCTATGGCGAGCAGCAGGTTCGCCCCCTGCAGGCGCTTCAGGGTTTCATGTACCCCTCGCAGGGCCTTGCCTTCTTCCGCTATCAGCGTCTGCATGGCCGATAACACCTCTTCTTCAACCTGCCGCAGATTCTTCCCTGTCCAGGGAAATTGCTGGTACCAATATGCTACGACTTCGTCCAGACGCAACCCCATCGTTCCGAGGCACATCTCTTTCGTGAGGGTAATACCCACACTTCGGAAGACCTCTTTTTCGGCCTGCCGCCAGAGCGGCTCCGAATCAATCAACACACCATCCATGTCAAATATTGCTGCCCGCATTACAAAACTTTCTCTATGGGAGAGTCCTCAACGTGCCGGGATTGTCGTCGCGCAGGTTCCGTCGTCTCATTTTTCGATCTGATGCAGTTCCTTGCTTCTATCCTTTGAGAGGTCAACTTTCTGAAAGGCCTCCCCTTCCGTCGGCAAGACCATAAAAAATTCGTTACACCGGTCGATAGTACAGGTACCGGCCCCGGTTTCGAGGTTCAGGATATGACCGCCCCATGTCCGATCGTCGCTGATGAAATGCAGGTGATACCCGGGGACATTGATCCCTTTGACGTATGCCGGGCATCTGAACCCAACAATGGTCCCGGAAATGTTGTTCTTTTCAAAGATGCTCTGATGCTTGGTTATCTCGGCGAGGGGGGGGTAGGGCTTGTCCTGGGCGGGAACGCTGCGTGTTTTCATGTATGAGAATGTCCCTGTGATCTTTATCGCATAGAACAGATTCTTGTTGGAGATGGCCGTGTCAATCATTTTCTCCATTTCCTTGAAATCCATCCCTTTTTTCAACGTGACGGTATCGTCCGCTCCAAACTGGCAGACGGAGGCGAATGGGGTGGTCATTGTCCCGTCCGGCGTGTAGACCTTTCCGTCTGTCTTGACCTGATACACCGTCCCATCCAACACTACCATCTCTCCTTCCAGACGGTCAAAGGTCCCGATCCCAAAATCTCCGTACTGCAGCAGCTTGCTGCAGGGCATCATGCCGTCATATACCCCGGCGACCAGTGCGTCGATCGTCGAAACCTGCATGACGGTGTCCTGCGCCGGGGCCTGGACACTGAAGAGCAACAGCAAAAAACAGAATATACCTGCGACATACTTTTTTATCATGAATCTCCTTGTCTGGATTACGTTCGGGACACACACCGGGGAGGACTGTACCATACTTCAATCAGCGACGTAATGGTTTTTCACGAGAGGTGTTCCCTCTCTCTATCAGGCTTTTTTTCAATGTTCCGTGAATTTCTGTTCGACCGCCTGTGAAACCCGGCTATCAACCACCCATATGCCGTGATATTGATAACGACAACAGAGATACCCAGCAATATCTGGATCTCTCTGCTCAGGGCTGAGGGATACAGAACCGGCAGGAGGTAGTGTTCGATGAATCCCCCCGAGTATCCGGTCTGTCCGGCCGCCTGCAGCAGCCACCGCTCCAGTGGCGTGAGCGGACAGCTCCACCCCCGAAACTCAATGAGCGCCCCCCACAGTGCGGCCGGAATGTGCAGGAAACTCACCCAGCGCCACCGCCACACCATACATCCACCGAGCACGACGAAGCAGATAAAGCCGAGGTGGAGAGCTACTGCTAGTTGTGCGGCGATCCAGTATGCCATCGTATCGTACCTCGTTGATTTTTATCCAAAACCACGATATGTCCGGCCGTTTTCAGGACAGCGGCATGATGGCAAAAATGACGGCGCTCCACAGGGAGTGAGAAATGATGACGGGGAGCAGGTTGCCGATGCGCCAGTACAGCGCCCCCCAGAATGCCCCGGCGACGGCGGCCGCCCCGACCAGCATGAAATTGAATGACCACAGGTGGACAGCGGCGTAGATCACGGTGGTCAAAAGCCAGCCCCCGAGACCTCCGAACCGTTCCATGAGCCTCTCCTGCAGGAATCCTCGCCAGTACAGCTCCTCACAGGGCCCGGTTACGCATAATAACAGGAGCAGGACAATCCACAGGGGTGTACCCGCTCCCTTTCCGTAGACGCTCCCTATTTGACGCTCCGCGAAGGGGAAGAGAGCCGTTGAGATCTCTTTCCCGGCCCAGAAGATCAGATACAGGACCATGGCGGAAACGAGACCGATAAGCAGCGCCTTTGTATCAAAACGGAGCCGATCTCTTTTTATCGGCCGTATCCACCAAGAGAGAACGGCAAGCGACGATGCCGAGACGGCGATCTTGATCCAGAAGGTACTGAAGGTGAGGTAAAAGGTGGCAAACCAGAGGGCGTTCGCAAGGATAACTGTTACCAGTAACAGATTCCATGACGGTGCCGACTGTTTCACATCAACCTCCCAAGGTGAAAAAAAAGTTTAAAATCAAGCTACATCTGCGGAAAAATCGTTACCAGTAACGTCTTCCTGAGGTCAGGGCCGTGTCACGTCAGCCTGTCAACCGCCCGATGAGAAGGGAAATGAGGAGCAGGATGCCAAATGCCGTGTTTAATTTTGCCGTCTGGGCGTCGGCGTCCAAGGGGGGGGTACTTATCATCTGCCGGAGCAGGTTGAAAAACAGGGGAAGCGATATAAGCACCACCAGGGACCAGGGATTCAGGGGACCCGTAAAGGCCATCACCACAACCGATACGTAGGCACAGACGACCAGGGTTACATATATCCATATACCCTTCCGGGGACCCGTCATGATCGACAGGGTGCGTATACCCTTTCCCCGGTCATCCGCGGTGTCTCGGAGATTGTTGGCAAGGAGCACCAGTGCCACCAGAACGCCGAAGGGAAGCGACACCCACAGGGCATCCAGATTCAGTGTCTGCCTCTGAACAAAGTATGCCCCCTCTACCATCAACGGTCCCCACATCAGAAAGACTGAGATTTCCCCTAATGCCTTGTACTTATACCTGAAAGGGGGCGCCGTATAAAAAACCCCGGCAAAGGCACCTACCAGGGCCAGCGCCAGGATGGTCCATCCCCTCGTTGCGGCAAGGAAGATACCGACAAATGCCGCGAGTATAAAAAGACACAGCGCCTCGATCAACACCTCGGCAAGGGTAAGCGATCCTTCGGCCAACGGGTGAGGGCGATATCGTGCGGTTGACACATCCAGCGTGTCTACCCCGCTCAGGACATCGTAGTAATCATTCAAGAGATTCGCCGCGCCGTGCATGAAGATGACGCCAGCGACGGTGATCAGATACAGAGGCCACGAAAACCTGCCGTCCATCGCTCCCATAACACTCCCCACGCTGACAGAGACGGCCGTCATCGTGAAGGACCACGGTCTGGTGGCCAGAAACCATTTCTGATAAATGCTCATGGTATTACTTTTCTCACACTCTCCTTTGAACCGTGTATCCCGAAGTGGTTGGCTGCTGGTAATACTCCAACCCTTCGCAATTCAATCCTCGAGAGAATACAGGGGCTCCGCAGGCTGAAAGAGGCACAAGCAAGAACCCTTTCCATCACATAATGCCGGGGGAAAAGACATCATATATCAGCAGCTCATCGGTCACATCGAATAT
>JAFCZZ010000493.1 GCA_019314085.1 Deltaproteobacteria bacterium
GACAATTTAGGAGAAGAGGTCAAAAATCTTCATTTCTTAAGGTGGAGGAAAGTACAGGACAGGTGGAATTTTTCTATTTAAACAGGTCCTTCGACGACACTTCGTTCAGCTCAGGATGACAATCAAGTTTTCATGGAGTCTAATTCGATAAATGTTAGCTGGCGTTGGTAGCGTTCCTTTTCTCGATCGGATAGCATCCTCACCCACCCATGGCTACAGGGAAAACCTTTAACACATCGCCCTCCCGCAATACGACGTCCTCGGCGCGGCATTCGTCGTTAATCGTAATCACGCGGTTGACGTCAGACGGGAGCCCCAAGCGTGTCAGTAAATCCGCCACCGTGGTATCGGTGGCCAGGTTCACGCACCAGGTATCCCGCTCCGCCTCGGACGGCAGATACTTCATGAAGTGCGAAAATAGTCGAACCGTCACTGTCATCTCAATATAGCGCCTCTATAACCTCGGTCAATCCTAGGGCCTCTAATTTGGCCCTACTCGGCTTAGTGGTCTGGGTATCCCAATCAATGTACTCAAGGTATTCCCGCGTCATCGTCTTCAGATCGACATTAATCCCCTTGTTAGGGCCCTCGGTTAAGGGTTTCTTACCGAAGATACGATCCGAGATGGTGTCGATATTGTCAAGGGGATTGTAACCCTCCCGTACATTAAAAGCGTGACGTATGGTGTGGATACGCTCCCCAGCCACCATGGCCTCCTCCATATCGAAATCCCAACCGGTCACGGCACTAATGAACTGGGGAATCGTTTGCGCGGACACAAAGAAATAGGCCAGCATGCAGTTCCCCGCGGCATTCGACACATGCAGGAGGTTAACCAACTTCTGGTGGGACTCAGCACGGCCGGTGTAGGTGCCCTTGTTTATCTTGTCAACCTCGAACCCGGGCGGGGTTAGCAGTTCTCCCCCCTGCGAGTGACGTCCGGGGGTAGCGTCGAGCAGGTAGGTCAATGCCAGACCGTTGGTATTCTTGGGATCGTGCATGGGCAGTTCCTGCCCCCCCACGTGAATCGCATACTCTTGGGAAGCCGGCCCCACCTTCTCGGCGGCCCGTTTGACACCGTCGGCCAGAACATCGCCGAAGCCTTCCCGCGCCGCTATCATCTCGGTAAGCTTTAAGGCAGCTTCGGCATTGCCCCAAGTCAAATCCAATCCGTTGAGATCCTCCTTGCTTATGAGTCCATTTTCCAAACATTCGATAGTAAAGGCAATTACTCCGCCGACGGAGATGGTATCCAGCCCGGTGCGGTTACAGATTTCGTTGTAGCGGATCATAGCCTCCGGGTTATCGATTAAGCACATCACACCTATGGCACCCAGAGTTTCGTATTGCGGTTTATGCGTGGGCGCGAGAGTGGCAAAGGGCCCTTCCGGAACCTCCATGATGGCACCGCAGGCGATGGGACATTTATAACAAGTGTACTTCTTCTTCTGGTACTTGATGATTTCATCACCCGTGATTTTCCAGGCCGTGGGAAAGACCGAGGATCCGGCTGCGCCCCAGTTTTTCGCCGGACACTCGCCGGACTCTGTATTCGAGGCGGTTTCCTTGGCCGTACCATATTTGGTGAACTCCTTGTCCTTGGGAAAATGTTCCTTGCGTAACGTCTGCAAACGTTCTGGATCCGCGATCGGTACCGGTTGATTTCCTTTGACCACGACGGCCTTGAGTTTCTTGGCTCCCATAATCGCACCCAGACCCGAACGCGCTGCATAGCGTCCCCGATCCGTAGAGATACCCGCGATTAGAGAGCATTTTTCACCGGCAGGACCAATGCAGGCCACATGCGCCTTGTCACTATGTTTCGTGCGCAAGATATCTTCCGTCTCGTAGGTATCCTTTCCCCATAGCGCCGTGGCGTCGTGGAGGCTGGCTTGCCCGTCTTCGACCATTAGGTAAACCGGCTCCTTGGCAATCCCCTTACAAAGAATACCATCGTATCCGGCGAACTTCAGGGTCGGTCCGAAGTAACCTCCTGAATTGGCGTCACCCCAGGTATTGGTCAGGGGGGATTTGCCCACGACCATGTAACGAGAAGACACAAAAGAAGTGCTCCCCCCACAGGTTCCGGCGAAGAAGCCGATATGGTTCTCCGGGCCCAGGGCATCGGCTCCTGCAGCCTGTTTATCGAAGAGGAGCTTTGCCGCCAGGCCATAGCCACCCACGAATTTGCGTGTTACTTCGTCACCGTAGAGTTCGTCCGTTAGTGTTTCAGTCGACAGATTAACATAAAGGACGCGTGCTGCACCATTGCCCATAAATCCCTTTGCCATAGA
>JAFCZZ010000060.1 GCA_019314085.1 Deltaproteobacteria bacterium
AGATACGAGGAGTCGACGGAGAATTCCCCATATCCTCAACCCTTGCCGGAGGGTTCAACCTCTCCAACATTCTTGCGGCCACGGCCGCAGCCTTGTCGCTCGGTGTACCGCAGGAGGATATCCGGTCGGGAATAGGTGCCCTTGATGTCGCTCCCGGCCGCCTTGAGAGGGTAAGTATCCCCGGTGAACCGGTGGTGTTTGTGGATTATGCTCACACCGGAGATGCCTTGGAGCAGGTGCTTGAAACCCTGTCCGAGTTTAAAAAAAAGAGGATCATAACGGTCTTTGGATGCGGGGGTGACCGGGACCGTACGAAGAGACCCGGTATGGGAAAAATTGCGGCGGCGCTGAGTGACCTGGCTATCATTACCTCGGACAACCCAAGGACGGAAGACCCCTTGGGGATCATAGATGAGATAGAGGGGGACATTGAGGCCGGTTCAACCAGATACGCACCTGAAGAGATCGCCAGCGGTTTTATGGAAAAGGGATACACGATTGTCCCTGACCGGAGGGAGGCTATAGCCCTGGCGGTATCGGTTGCCGATGACTCGGATATTGTCCTGATCGCGGGGAAGGGGCATGAAGACTATCAGATTATGGGGACACGGAGATTCCCTTTTGACGACAGGGTGGTTGTCAGAGAGGCCCTCTCCACCCGCAGGGCGGGAGGTGCACGGTGAAAGAGAGAAAATCTCCCATACTGAAAACCGGAGAGATCGTAATGGCGACAGGAGGAACCCTTGTCAGGGGAAATCCTGACGGTATGTTTGAAGGATTGTCTACCGATTCACGGGATGTGATCGGAGGCAATCTCTTTGTTGCTCTCACGGGGGAGCGGTTCGACGGCCATGCCTTTATCTCTGATGTGGCAAAAAAGGGTGTTGTCGGGCTGCTCGTTCAGAGAGGAGCGTATCAGGTGTTAGGGGATGTTCTTGATGATGTTTCTGTGATTCTGGTTGACGATACCCTGCGCGCGCTGGGCGATATAGCCAATCTGTGGAGAAATAAATTTACGATTCCGGTTGCCGCCGTCACGGGAAGCTCCGGCAAGACAACAACGAAAGAGATGATAGCTACGGTGGCGGGACTCTCCGGGCCGGTTTTAAAGAGCAGGGGGAATTACAATAACCTTATCGGGCTCCCCCTCAGCCTCCTTGAATTGGGAGCCGAACATGAAATGGCCGTTGTTGAGTTGGGAACCAATAAGAGGGGGGAGATAGGAAGGCTTGCGGCCATTGCCGATCCCGACATCGGGGTTATCACCAATATAGGTCCCGCCCATCTGGAGGGGTTCGGGTCTCTCGATGTTGTCATGGAGGAGAAGGGGGATCTCTTTCTCAATATGAGGAATAACGGAGTCGCCATTATCAACAGGGATGATCCTTTCTCGCGAGTGCTGGCTGATCAATGGACGGGAAGGAACATCGGTTTCGGTATCGATGAGAATGCATTTGTCCGAGCCGAGCGCATTTTCATGAGGGGTGAGCGTGGTATGAGTTTTACGCTCACTATGGGAGAGATAGGCAAGGGGATCGATATGACTGTTGTCGGCAGGCACAATATATACAATGCCCTGGCCTGCGCGGCGGCCTGCCAGGCCATGGGTATCGAATACGACCTCATCTGTGAAGGACTGTCGGCATTCAGGCAGATAGCGGGGCGTATGGATATCCACCAGCTGAAGGGCGGGGGCACCGTCATTGACGATACCTACAACGCAAATCCCGCCTCGGTGATGGAGGCCCTCAAGACGCTGGGCGATCTCAAGGGGAAGAATGAAAGCATCGTAATCCTGGGGGACATGCTCGAGCTGGGGGAGGAGGCCGAGAGGCTCCACGAGGAGATCGGGAGAACCGTGGCCGATACCGGCGTGGGTACCCTGTTCCTCAGGGGAGACTTTTCACAGTCCGTGGTAAAGGGGGCCTTGGAAAGGGGATTCAGGGAAGATCACATATATTTTGCCGAAACACCGGAGCGAATCAGGGGTGCGCTTCATGCGCTGATCCAGGAGGGGGACTGGATACTGGTGAAGGGATCGAGAAGGATGAAGATGGAAGAATTCCTCTACGCGATACTGGAAGAATTCGGATAGCGGTCTTTGTAGTTTTTGGCGCCCTGCCGGTTGTGTGAGATGGCGTTAAAATACTGTATATAGTTATTAATTTATTGTAAACCACTACATAATGTGGTATGTGCAACAAGGTGATTATGCCCCTCCGGTCTCGGAGGGCGTAGCCGGGAGAATGTGCATATATGATCTATCATTTTTTATATCCGCTGAGCGATACATATTCGTGGCTTAATGTATTTCGCTACATAACGTTCAGGACGATATACGCGGCGATAACCGGTCTAGCCATTTGTTTTGTGCTCGGGCCATGGGTAATCGGCAGGCTCCAGTCCTTCAGCATCAAGCAGCCGATCCGTGATGACGGCCCCAACTCCCACCTCTCAAAAGAGGGCACACCCACGATGGGCGGTCTCCTGATCATCTTCTCCGTCGTCGTGTCAACCCTTCTCTGGGCAAAACTCACCGTGGACTATATCTGGATCGTGCTGATGGTGACAGTGGGATTCGGTCTCATCGGCTTCTGTGATGATTACCGCAAACTGTCAAATGGGAGCAAGGGAATCCCGGGAACGGTCAGACTCTCAGGGGAGATTGTGATAGCGCTCTTTGTGAGCACCGTTTTGTACCTGAATCCCGGTTTCAGCTCGAACCTTACCGTGCCCTTCTTCAAGACCCTTCTCCCTGACCTCGGCTGGGGGTATGTGATCCTTTCCACGTTTATTATCGTGGGTGCCGCAAATGCGGTCAATCTTACCGACGGTCTTGACGGTCTTGCCATAAGCCCGGCAACGATATGCTTCGCAACCTATCTTCTCTTTGCCTACTTTGCCGGAAACGTAAAGCTGTCGGGCTACCTCCAGATACCCTATGTGGCGGGAGTGGGAGAACTCTCGGTCTTCTGCGGGGCAATGGTCGGGGCCGGAATCGGGTTTCTCTGGTACAACACCTACCCCGCTCAGATATTCATGGGTGATGTGGGGTCGCTCTCTCTGGGCGGCGCCCTGGGGACGATAGCTATTCTTACAAAGCAGGAGATCATCCTCGCCATTGTGGGGGGGATCTTTGTGGTTGAGACCTTTTCAGTCATCTTTCAGGTGGGCTGGTTCAAGATGTCGAACGGAAACCGTATCTTCAGGATGGCGCCGATCCATCACCACTTTGAACTGAAGGGATGGGCGGAACCCAAGGTGATCGTGCGCTTCTGGATTATCTCCGTCATCCTTGCGCTTATCGCCATCAGTACGTTGAAGCTGCGGTAGGGAGAACCGGGCAATTACGGGTGTGTATTCATGGATCTGGATGGGAAAACAGTCCTGGTAATCGGTATGGGGAAGACGGGCGTGGCGACGGCCCAATTTCTCCTCGAGAGGGGGGCCAGGGTCCTGGCCTCCGATGAGAAACCGGTCTGTGAGCTCGGAGATGCCATAGATGCCCTTGACGAAGTGGGGGAGGATGTTGAATTGGGGATCGGACAGGATGATCTTGATGTCCTTTCCCGGACGGACCTGATCGTTCCCTCGCCGGGTGTCCCGCCGTTCAATCCCCTGCTTGCAGAGGGGACGAGGAGGGGAATCCCCATTGTCAGTGAGCTGGAACTCGCCTCGGCCTATGTAAAAAAACCGATCATTGCGATTACCGGTACCAACGGAAAGACGACGACGACGACCATGATAGGCGAGATACTGTCACACTGCGGCAGGCAGGTTTTTGTCGGCGGCAATATAGGCACTCCGCTCATATCGTACGTACGGGGCAGGCAGGAGGACGATTACGTGGTGCTGGAGGTCAGTAGCTTCCAACTGCAGTGGGTCAGACACTTTCACCCCACTATTGCGATGCTTCTGAATGTGAGCTGCGACCACCTCGATTATCATGGTTCTCTTGAGGAATACCGATCCGTTAAGGAGCGGATATTCGCACGCCAGGGAAGCGGGGATCTGGCTATACTGAATGCGGATGATCCCGCCTCGGCGGATCTTGCAAAGCGTTTACCGGCCGAGCATGTCATGTGCTTCAGCTCGTCGACAACCTTGAAGGAAGGGATCTTTATCGACGGCGAGTCGCTCAGATACCGCGGTGCGCAACGAGATGAACAGTATCCTGCCGGAGCGATACAGTTAAAGGGGACGCATAACCTGGAAAATATCATGGCCGCCGTCCTTGCTGCGAGGATGTGCGGCTGTCCGCCCGGGGGGATTGCCGATGTACTGAACAGGTTTACCGGCATTGCGCACCGAATAGAGTTTGCCGGGAGGGTGGACGGTGTGGCCTACTATGACGATTCCAAGGGGACAAACGTGGGCGCGGTGTATCGAGCCTTGGAGTCATTTCCCGGCCCAGTGGTTCTCCTCCTGGGGGGCAGATACAAGGGCGGTGATTTTGGGATACTGGCAGAGTTGCTGCGAGACAGGGTCAAGGTCCTGATCATCTTCGGCGAGGCGGCCGAAACGATAGAGACAATGGTCAGCGGGATTGTGAAGACCGAACGTGCCGGGAGCCTGAAAGAGGCCGTCGGCCTGGCCCGCGAAACCGCGTCATCCGGCGATACGGTGCTGCTGTCGCCGGGCTGCTCAAGCTTTGATGAATTCAAGAACTACGAGGAGCGGGGGTCCGTCTTTAAGGGGATCGTTGAACGAATGAGCCATCAGGAGCATAAGGGGATATGGGCAAACAGTCTTCAATAACGAGCGGTAGGCCCGACATCACGCTCTTCATCGTCACGATAATCCTGGTCGTTATTGGGACGGTGATGATCTACAGCTCAAGTTCCATCATCGCTCTGGAGAAGTACGGCGACGGATACCACTATATCAAGAAACAGGTCGTGTTCGTCCTGATCGGCCTCGGCGTCTTGATAGGGGCGTCCAAGGTTCCGTATCGATACTGGGGAATAGCGGCGTATCCCGCCGTGCTTGTATCGATAGCGCTGCTGACCCTCCTTATTGTTCCGGGTTTCGGCACGAAGGTGGGAGGAGCCACCCGGTGGTTTCGCGCCGGAGGAATCTCGTTTCAGGTATCCGAAATGGTGAAGGTTGCGCTGGTTATATTCCTGGCCCACTACCTCACGAAAAAGATCGCACACATAAAGGAATTTTCACGCATCTTTCTGATCCCGCTGGCCATACTGCTGATCATCCTCGGCCTTGTGCTGCGCCAGCCGGATTTCGGCGCGGCCGTCATCATGGTGATGGTTTTTATGCTGATGTTCTATCTTGCGGGGAGCCGCATTACGTATCTCGCCGGTTTCGCGGCGACGGCGATCCCCGCGGGAGCGATTCTAATTATGCAGGAAAGCTACCGGATGCGGCGGCTGTTGTCCTTCCTCAATCCCTGGGAGGATCCGAGCAGGACAGGATTCCAGATAATACAATCATTCATCTCCTTCGGTTCCGGCGGGGCCTTCGGTGTGGGACTTGGCAACAGCATGCAGAAGCTCTTTTACCTTCCCGAACCGCATACGGACTTCATTCTTTCGGTGATTGCCGAGGAGAGCGGTTTTATCGGGGTTGTGATCGTTGTCCTCCTGTTTTCCATCCTTGTCTTTCGCGGTTTCGTGATCTCCTTTCACTGCACGGACCTGTTCGGGATGCTTCTGGCCTCCGGGCTGACCGCGGTCATCGCACTGGAGGCGTTTATCAACATGGCGGCTGTTATGGGGCTCGTTCCCACGAAGGGACTGGTGCTCCCCTTTCTCAGTTATGGGGGAACCTCGCTGATGATGTGCATGATGCTTGTCGGGATATTGCTGAATATATCCTCTCACCAGGAAAGGAACGAGGGTGGTACGGCGACCTCATGACCGGGACAATAGGGCTTTGAGAGACCGCAGGGAGCAGCCGATTGCGGATCATCCGTGGTATGCATATGGAGAAAAGAGGGATCAGAATCATGATAGCCGGTGGAGGCACCGGGGGGCATCTGTTCCCCGCTGTCGCAATCGCCGAGGAGTTTCTGGAAAGGTTGCCGATGAGTGATGTCCTCTTTATAGGGACCGAGAGAGGCCTGGAGGCCAGACTCCTTCCCGGCTTGGGCTTTGCGCTTCGCACGATCACGGTGGAGGGGATAAAGGGCAGGGGGGCTATACGGATGATCGGCGGTCTGCTGAAGATTCCACGCGCGGTAACGCAGTCGGTGTCCATCCTGCGTGAGTTCCGCCCTGATATTGCCCTGGGTGTGGGAGGGTACGCCTCAGGCCCGGCGGTGATAGCGGCTCGCTGTATGGGGATAAAGACGGCAATCGCAGAACAGAACGCCCTGCCCGGCTTTACGAATAGAATACTCGGCAGATTTGTGGACAGGGTGTTCCTCACATTTCCCGACGGGGAGGGGCAGTTCGCGGCCGCAAAGGCGATCGTTACGGGAAATCCCGTGAGAAGAGAATTTGCGAAGGGGACCAGGAAACCCCATAAGAAGGGGGACACGTTTTCGATCCTCGTCTTCGGGGGAAGTCAGGGGGCTCGGGCCATCAACCGGGCGGTTGTGGAGGCCATGCCGCATCTGGAGGACATACAGGATAGGCTGGTGATTACCCATCAGGCGGGGAAGGGGGACCTCGATGAGGTGTCAAAAGCCTATCGTGACCGAGGGGTAGATGCCGAGGTACTCCCCTTTATCAACGATATGGCTTCGGCGTACGGGTCGTCGGATCTCCTGATATGCAGGGCCGGTGCGACCTCCATTGCCGAGATAACCGCGACCGGAAAGGCGTCTGTCCTTGTCCCGTATCCGTTCGCCGTCGGGGGACACCAGGAATTGAATGCGCGTGTGCTGGCCGATGCGGGCGCGGCCGAGATTATTCTCGAGGATGGACTTGACGGGAAAACGCTTGCCGGGGTTATCAGGAGACTTGCCGACAGTCCGGAGACGATACGCAGGATGGAAGAAAAATCTGAAAGGTTGGGGAATGTAAAGGCGGCGGCACACATCGTGGATGAGTGCATGGTCATGCTGGGCCCCGACTTGTCGAGGCAGGGGACCGGGAGAATCTGATGTATAGAAGGGTGAAGAACATACATTTTGTCGGGATAGGCGGTATCGGTATGAGCGGCATTGCCGAGGTCCTCCTGAATCTCGGGTACGCGATCAGCGGGTCCGACTTGGAGAAAACCGATATCACGGCGAGGCTGGAAACACTCGGGGCCCGGATCTTTCATGGCCATAGGCCATCAAACCTCACAACTGCCGATGTGGTGGTGAAATCGACGGCCATCGGCGAAAACAATCCCGAGGTCATGGAGGCTCACAGCAGGAATATCCCGGTCATCCCGAGGGCCGAGATGCTGGCCGAACTGTTAAAGCTGAAATATTCCATAGCCGTATCGGGGTGTCACGGGAAGACCACAACCACCTCCATCATTTCGACCGTTCTCGCGCATGGCGGTCTCGATCCCACGATGGTGATAGGGGGCAGACTGGACAGCATCGGGAGTAACGCACGATTGGGGGAGGGCGAGATTATTGTTGCCGAGGCGGACGAGAGTGACGGCTCCTTCCTCCATCTGAATCCCTACATCGCCGTTATTACCAATATAGATCGCGAACATCTGGACTACTATCCCGGGATAGGGGAGATCAAAGATGCCTTTCTGCAGTTCGCCAACTCGGTTCCCTTCTACGGGGCGGTTATCCTCTGCAGTGATTGTGACAATGTACGGGATATCCTGCCGAGGATAAAGAGAAAGGTTGTTACCTATGGGGTGGACAGCGAGGCGGATTTCAGAGCAGCCGATATATCTCTCTACCACAGGGAGGAACTCCTGGGCGATATAGAGATGCAGGTTCCGGGTCTGTTCAATGTCTACAACACCATGGCAGCTGTGGCCGTCGGTATCGAACACGGCATGGAATTTTCCACGATACGCGAGGGCATACGCGCTTACAAAGGTGTCCACCGACGGCTGGAGATCAAGGGGCAGGCCGCTGGTGTCACGGTAGTTGATGATTACGGCCATCACCCCACTGAGATAAAGGCGGTGCTGGCGGCCGCGAAAAACGTGTGGGAAGGCAGGCTTATTGTTGTATTTCAGCCCCACCGCTATACGCGGACCAAGGCCCTGTTTGACGACTTTCTGGATTCCTTTGATGATGTCTGTCGGGTTTCGGGGAGATTGCCGACCATCTGTGCGCCATAACACAGCCGGGGGATGTGGTCCTTACCCTGGGGGCGGGAAATGTGTGGAAGGTGGGAGAGGATCTGCTGGAAAGACTTGGAGCCCAGGGATCAGGGATTAAGGATTAAGGATTAGGACAAATGGTTGCAAACCGACAGCTCAGAGACAGGATCGGCGGCATTGCCGCCGGAAGGGTGCTCTTCGATGAGCCGATGTCTGCGCATACCTCCATGGGTGTTGGGGGGAAGGCGGATGTGCTGTTCTTCCCCGATACCGTCGATGGACTTGGAGCCCTGGTTTCCTTTCTCCTGCGCGAAGGGATCTCGTTTCTGCCTATCGGAAACGGCACGAATCTGATCGTGAAGGACGGCGGGTACCGGGGGGTGCTGATCTCCCTGGAAGGGCTTCAGGGGGTGGAGATAAAGGAAGAGGAACGGGAAGACGATGGTGTACGCGTGCACGCCCAGGCGGGGGTTTCCTTGTCCGGTCTGGTTGATTTCTCGGTCAGGGAGTCCCTTGCCGGCATGGAGTTTTGCGCGGGTATACCGGGGAGTATCGGCGGCGGTGTGAAGATGAACGCCGGCGCGTGGGGAAGAGAGATGAAGGATGCCGTCGCGTCGATCTCCATTCTCGATACCGAGGGCCGGATGCGGGAGATCGCGAGGAAAGATCTGCTGTTTGAGTACCGGAATCTTGATCTCCCTGAGGGTGTGATCATTACGGGTGCTGATTTTCACCTTGTGAGGGGAGACAGGGATGTTGTCAGGGAAGGGATCTCGGAGATCATTGCGGCGCGCAGGGGACGGCACCCCCTCGCACAGCGAAGCGCGGGTTCCGTCTTTAAGAATCCTCCCGGATGTCCGGCGGGAAAGATGATTGAAGATGCTGGGTTCAAGGGACTCAGGGTAGGGGGCGCGGAGATATCCGAAAAACATGGAAATTTTATCGTAAATACGGGTAGTGCGGCGGCGGCGGATGTCATTGCCCTGATTGACACGGTTCGAAAGAGGATCCTGGATGCCAAGGGGATTTTTCTTGAGACGGAAT
>JAFCZZ010000494.1 GCA_019314085.1 Deltaproteobacteria bacterium
GTTGCTCACGTCAAAGATCCAGACTACCTTTCCCTCCGGCACTTCGTAGTGGATTCCGGGTCCGAAGTACTTCTCCTCAAGGAATTCTCCGTTTTCGTCACAGACACCCTGTGTGTAGTCGTTCCTCAGGCACAACCACCACTCCCTAGATCCCGTAACCCGGAAGGCACATCCGAGCTCAAACTTTCTCATTTTCCCTACCTCCACTTTACCTTCTCGACTGGGGGTATTCTGGTTCCCCCCGTGTACCCGGGATACATGAGAAGGATGCAGCACTCGCAGCACCAGTCCCTGTGGATGCACGGTTTGCACCAGTAGGCGGTGTAGCTCTCTTGGCCGCAGATCCTGCACCTGATGGGACTCCCCTTGACTCTGTACGGCAGAATTATCTCCCAGCGGATGGGCCGGTAGACGATCCTGTCTGCCGTCCTCGGGTCGATCCCGAGCATGTCGATGGCGAAGCGGGCGTTCTCCCTCTTGTCCGTGCTTACGGGCCTCCACCTCTCCCTGACGGCCCGGAGCCAAGCGATGTAGTTTTCGATCTCGTTCATTTGCCACCCTCCACTTTACCTTTCCTTATTCTCCCCCATTTTGCTCTTGATATTACATCCAAGCCAAGCTCCTCTGCTTTTCTCAGAGCTTCTTCTTTGCTGGAAAATGGCCCAAGGTAGGGGCGATAAAGGGAATACTTAAACCCGAAATTTTCAAGTGCCTCTCTGACCGGCAGGAGGTTGATTTTCTCCATTAGTGGTTTGTCGAGACCCGGTTCGTATGTCTCCAAGTACCATTGCACGTTCCAGCCCCCGCGCTTCGTTCCCACATGGCTCAGGATTACTTGGTATCTTTTCATTCTTCATCCCTCACTTACTTTACCCCACTAAAGTTTCGGGAAAAAATAAAAAAGGGAAAAAAGGGGGAGTTAGTGCAACCCTGCCCGGCAATCAGGGCACCCGGGCACACCAGCTTTTATCGTGTCTCTATCAATGATGATCTCTGTGAACTCATCCCTCATCGCTTTGCGAATCTCTGCTTCTACCGTTTCTTCGCTAACATACTGCCATTTTCTAGCACACCGACCGTTTACATTGTAACTGCAGTCATCACATCTCCGGAATTCTCCAACTTTTCTGCAATAATCGAATTCTGCAGATGTTAAAAATTCCACTCTGTACTTTCCGCTCTTGGTTCTCACGTACTTTTCCGCATACCAGTACTGCCCCCCGTTAAAGCAACGGTAGGGGCAGAAGTTCGACAGGTCTTTTATCACGACTTTTTTGGGTGCTTTCTCTTTCTCCATCTTTCTCACCTCAAGCGGTCTCCTCGGGCTCAAATTTCGAAACGATGAGATCAAAGATTTCCTTGATGTCTGGGGTTGAGTCCTCCGCCTGCTCAAGCCTTGCTTTTACTTCGCTAATCAACCCCTCCGCTTCTTTGCGCTCCACGAAGCTTTCGTAATCCGTCCAGTAGTCCGTCATCCCGTGTCCCCTAGTCGCATAAGTGTTGTTCCAACAGTTTACCAGCTTTTTTGCCCAGCGCTTTGACTTTGTAAGGTGAATTACGTATTCTGTGCCGTAATTGTTTCCATACCCCGGCATGGGATACGTTGTTTCTCCTGCGATAACAGTTTCGCTGTCAACCGCCACGTCGTAAACCGTTCTCCCTATTTTCACGCTCTTTCTCAGCTCCTCAGCCTTCCTAGCTTCCATATGCTCACCTCCTTTTCAGCCCCCGGGCTACCCTTCTCCCCCCGGCCTCTCTCCGGGTTTTGGGTTCTTTCATTGAGCCGAGGAGCTTGAAATCTACACCTTCACCATCTGGGTCAAATCCAAGCCACAAGGCAAGCTCGTGTGAAAGTCTTCCATTTCTTACGTACCTGAAAATATCTCCCTCAACCAGCTCGTGGATGATTGTCGGCTGGTGGTCCCAATGCAGGGGGCAAAGGTTGAGATAGAGTTTATCGCCTACCGGTATCCCCGAACAAAAGCATCTAAAATAGTGCCCCCCATAGCAGCTCATTAGCGATTTGAATCGGCGCTTTTCGTTAACTATGATTTCCACGCGATCACCTCCTCCGCCCCCCGGGCCTTTTCTTACACTTGTGATTCTTGAGATCATCCGGATAGCAGAACCTCTTGAGACAGTAGGGGCATTTGGGCCAACGCTTCTTTCTCACGATTTCATAGGGCATCCTGATAGTGAAGGTCCGGCCCAGCAGGGTGACGGTGAGCATGTCCTTGGGCCGGCTGTGGTACTCCTCGGGGGTCTCCCACCTCCGGGCTAGGATCCT
>JAFCZZ010000495.1 GCA_019314085.1 Deltaproteobacteria bacterium
AATCCTTCTTTTTTCTTTCTCGGCATTATTTCACCTCTATTCGACTTTTCTATGGTGATTTAACTAACAAAAATTGGAGTTCGGAGCTGGAGCGAGGTGGTGGTGCTTCATCTGCTTTCAATCCTACTGTATTCCGATTCTAACCCTAATCAATTCATTCCAGCTCCGAATTTCCCCTGAAAGGATGTAAGGAAAGTAACTCTCCTTGTTTGAGTCCGTTCGTGTAAATTTCTCCGAGCACAATCCAGTCTCTGATTTTTCTCTGAGCTGTTGCGTAGCTCCAGTCCATCTCCTTCATTAAATACTTCACGAAATCTATGCGTTTCACCGGTCTGTACCGCCTGTACAGGAGCTTTCTACTGGTCGGCACAATCTGGTCGAAAAACAGGTCGAGCTCTCGTTTCCAGTCCTTTCCGTCTCTTTTAGCCGCTTGGTATAGCTTGAAGCACATGCTCTGCGTCCTTAAATTGAAATTGCTGATTCCGTAAACGCTTACTTTCGAAATCAAATATTTTGTTACTTCCTTCTGCCAGTCTTCTTTAGCTACTTGAAACATTATCTTACACATGTCTTCCACGCTGAAATTTAGCTCAACGAACAAGCCCCTACTAAACAAAGCCATCAAGTCTTCGTGGTAACGTCTCATGATGTCGTTTATTTCGAATATAACCTTTCCCGTAAATTCAAACTCGTCTGGCACTTCGTGCTCCGCGTAGGTTTTTCTTGAAATTATTCTCGGGCCGTTTGTTTCGGTTATCGCTTTAAATGTGTCTATACAATTCAGCCTTCTGAGGAGCTTTGCAACGTCTCTGAACACAATTATTTTATCTCTGTTCAAGTATAAAAATTCGTACAAATAGGCATCTGAAATGTCTCCCCTGAAGACGACATAATCTGCTTTAAGTCGCTTCAAGGTCAAGTCCGTTTGAAAGGACTTGCCCGTTCCAGGCTTTCCCAGAATCCAGAGCGAGTTAAAATACCCTTCAACAACAAGTACAAAAGAGCGTATCAGTTTAGCGTAGGGGTTCATGAAAACTCCCTCTTTAACCGTTTTTGCGACTCATCAAGCTCGTCATCTGGTATGTCTTCTATAAACTTTCCGCAATAATAACAGCGCCATCTCAAACGCTTTCCATCCCAAAATAATGCAAAATCATGCAAGCATTCGTTTCCCATTTAAATCCCCTCATTAATATGATGTGATTTTTTGAATTTCGAGTAAATCGTCTTTATCAGTTCCTGGACTGTGTCCGTGCCCATTCCCGGAGCAGAGTTCGTTTCGAGGACGTATAATTCTCCCTTCATATCTTCTATTATATCAACTCCGCACACATCGAGCCCGACGGCTTCCGCCGCTTTAACCGCCAGACTCCCGACATCTGGCCGTTCAACCCGTTCGAATTTCGAATTATGCTGCTTCCATCTAAGGCTTTTCCTGTCAAAGGGTATTTTCTCCTTAACGTTCAAAACCTCGCCCAAACATATATTTGCTCTAAATTCTCTTTTTTTCTCAATAAGTTTCGTTGCAAACCTGTAGCGCATAAAAGACCTTAAAAATTCTCCTTTTGTTTTAACCACCTTAAAGTTAGGCCTTAAAATAACTGGCAAATTGAACAGAGCCTTAAAAATGTCGATTGGATTTCTTAAATCATAAAACGGCACGTGCTTGACGCCGTGCCGTCTGAATGCTTTAAACATTTTGACCTTGTCTATACTTGTCCGGCAGTCTCTGTTCAAGACTATTTTATCTGTTGGTGCCTGAAAGTTACTACAACCGAGATTGATGATTACTGGCAGGTTAATGCCGAGTCGTTTGCATTCAATACCAATATGCTTTCCAGTTTCTCTTGCGACCTCCGTATATACCTCCATACCATCCACCGAACTCGAGGCTTTCCGTTTCTGCTTTATCCTTGTCTATTCTCTGAGTTTCGAAGTTTATTACCAGCAGTTCGTCATTTTTCATTTCGTGGAAGTATGCTTTTGTGACTGGCTTCTTAGCGGTGAATAAATTAAAATATGTGATGGTTTCGGTTACGAGCCTTTCGAGCATTTCCTTCTCCGAGGCAAAGAGTATTGCGTTCCATTCTGGCACATACATTAAACTCAGAGGGTTCGAGTGTCTGTAGAGGAAGAGAAACGGGTAATCATACAGTGCGAACGCCATAGTGCCTCTTAACTTGCTGATGACTTTCTTAATCCTTTTTACTTTTGACTTGCTGCCGAAGTGGTTGTAAAGTGCGAGAATTATCTCCGAATCGACCTCACCGTCGGTATGAAGGTTGTGTATTCGTTTCAGCGTGTCGTCGTTGTGTATGACTCCGTTGTGTATTAACACCGTCCCGTTCTTGTAATAGATTGGATGGTTGTTGTTAGGATTTGAAGGCTCTCCTTGGGTTGCTGCTCTGGTGTGGAGCAGTATAACCGTGTGCTGAGGCTTGATGATGTCAGTAACTTGATGAGCGACTACGCTCGCAGGCAACGGCTCTTTTGCCACCTTTACC
>JAFCZZ010000061.1 GCA_019314085.1 Deltaproteobacteria bacterium
CGTGTTTGCAGAGATCGATTGCATCATCCAGTGCCAAGGGCAGGTACGTGCCCTTCTGATAGGCCTCAGCCAGCGGCGTTCCCCTGAATACGATGGTCGGATGAATCCTCACCGTGTCGGGTCGCAGGTCGATAATCTCCTCCACGGTGTATTCGAATCCCTCCCGGGTGTCGCCCGGGAGCCCCGCCATTATGTGTACTCCGGTTTTAACACCCGCTTCTTTTAACAGCCGGACTGCTTTCCGAACATCATCCGAGGAGTGGCCCCTTCCCGAAGCGGACAGTACCTCGTCAACCATTGATTGAGCGCCTATTTCCACGGTGGAGACCGGGTATCGGGTAAGCAGGTCTACTCGCTCATCGTCGATATAATCAGGCCGTGTCGATATCCGTATGGAACCCACCATCCCCGCGTCGACGTAGCCTTTCGCGGCATCCAGAAGCTCAATCTGATAGTCCCGGTTTGTTCCGGTAAAGTTCCCACCGTAGAAGGCGATCTGGTCAAATTTTCTCCCGCTTTTTCCCAGGTGTCGGTCGCAGACCGCGCGGACGGTATTCCCTGTGACCCTGTCGGGATAGTCCCCGGCGGCTATCCGTTCGTTGCAGAAGACGCAACGGTTGGGACATCCCTTATATATCACGAATATGGGAATTATCAGTGGTCTCACATCTTGTCCAGTGCCTGCAGCGCCTCGCGGGCCGCGTCCTGCTCGGCCTCTTTCTTGTTTTTCCCGGTCCCCCGTGTTGAAACAATATTTCCAATGGAGAGCTCTACCTCGAAGGTTTTGTCATGATCGGGGCCGGATGTGTCTGCAATTCGATAGCGGGGTATTTCCCTGAGCTTGCCCTGGCTGGTCTCCTGCAGGAGTGATTTGTAGTCCCGATACACCGGCTTCAGGGCCCATTCATATATAGTAGATCGGAAGGCTTGTCTTATAAAACCGAGGGAGGACTTGTGCCCCCCGTCAAGGTAGATGGCGCCGATAATGGATTCAAAGGCATCCCCCAGGATGGAATCCTTGTTCCGTCCCTCGGCCTTTTCCTCCCCCCTGCCCAGAAGCAGAAACTCGCCGACCCGGTACTGGCGGGCCAGTGTGGCCAGGGATTGTTCATTGACCATGAAAGCTCGCGCCTTTGAGAGTTGTCCCTCGGTATACCCTTGAAATCTCTCCATCAGCATGTCGCTTATGCACAACTGCAGGACGGCGTCCCCCAGAAATTCCAGCCGTTCGTTGTCTCCCGGCACGAGGTCCGGGTTTTCGTTGGCATAGGACCCGTGTGTGAGCGACAGATCAAGCAGGTCGATATCACCGAAGGTATAGCCCAGTATCTCTGATAGCCCCTCGAGGGACCTGATCCTTTCTTTATCCATCCGTCACGATCCTTCCCACAACCTTTTCCTTCATCATGCGCTCCGCCATGACCGGCACGATCTGATTGGCAAGGGACAGGTCGCCTTCGGGAATCAGTACCGGCACGTAATTGTCTGAAAACCCCTTCACCCAGCCGGTCTCCTTATCCCCGGTTCCCTCCACCAGGACGGAGAGTGTCTCTCCTGTGAACCCGCTGTTGAATGCTACCCTTTTCCGGTTTCCTATGTCCCGCAACAGAGCGGCGCGCTCTTTACTGACCGATTTCATGACCTGATCGGGAAGGGAGGAAGCAGTTGTTCCGGGACGCCGAGAATAGGGGAAAACATGAAGATACGCAAGCCTTATATTCTCGAGGAAATGAGCCGTGTTTTGAAAGGCTTCCTCCCCCTCGCCCGGAAATCCCGTGATGACATCCATTCCGATTGCAATCTCGGGGATGGCGGTCTGTAATCGTGTTACCAGGTCAGAAACCTGCCCGGGAGTATAATCCCTCCGCATCAATCCCAGGATTCGGTTGTCCCCGCTTTGCAGCGACAGATGGAGGTGCCGACACAGCATCTTCGACCCCTGCAGGTGATCGATCATCTCGTCTGATATGTCCGTCGGATTCAGGGAACTGAGCCGCAGTCTCTCGATGTCCGTGTACTGTTCTATCTTCTGTAGCAGACCGAGAAGGTCGGTGGGGGAAGGTAGATCCCGGCCATAGGCGCCCAAGGATATCCCGGTCAGAATAATCTCCCTGTGACCCGCCTCTGTCAGGATCTGTGCCTGTCGGACAACATCCCCTTCGGAGAGACTCCTGCTCCTCCCCCTCGCGTAGGGGATGATGCAGTAACTGCAGAAGGAGTTGCACCCGTCCTGCACCTTCAGGTATGCCCGGGTCTGCCCGGGAAATCTCGTCACCGGGAGGTCCGAAATGGTCCTTTTCAAGAATAGATCCCGACTCGTCGGGATCCGCTGTTTGCCGTCGATGACGTTCCGTATGATCTCCGGGAGCTTCTCCTTCATCTCCGTTCCCGCGACCATCCGGACCCCGGGGCGCGCCGCGAGCTCCTGCGGGGCGACCTGCGCGTAACAACCGGTCACGATAATCGATGCAGAGGGGTTTGTCCTGTGTGCCCGGCGTACCAGCTGCCGGGACTGGAAATCCGTCTTTGCCGTGATTGTGCAGGTGTTGACGATATACAGATCAGCCTGAGACGTAAAGGGAACGCTGGAGGCCCCCAGCGCCTCCAGCGCCTCTACAATCCCTGCGGATTCATAGTGATTGACCTTGCACCCGAGGGTGGCTACGGCAACTCTAAACATCGTGCAGCCCCCTCTCGATCCAACCCCCGCCCAGAAGGTGGTCCCCTTGGAAAAAGACCGCCCCCTGCCCGGGGGCCACCGCCTTTTGTGGTGTCATGAACCTGACCTGCACCTGCCCCCCTGGCAGGGGGGTGATCTCAGAGTCGACACCTCGGTGGCGGTACCGTATATGTGTCTTCGCGTGTACGATCCCCTCGCTGACGGGATCGCCTGATATCCAGGAACAGGCCGTCGCGACGAGACCGCAGGCAAACTGGTCTTCCTCCCTTCCCACGATCACTTCATTCCTCTCGGTATGTATCTCCAGCACATAGTAAGGTCGCCGGGAGGCTATATTGAGTCCTTTTCGCTGTCCGATGGTCACGCTATGTGTTCCCCGGTGTTTCCCCACGGTATTCCCCTCCCTGTCCACGATATTCCCGGGCCGGGGGAAGGTGGCCGGATACGTTTCAAGAAAGGTTCGGTAGTTGTCATCCGGTATGAAACAGATCTCCTGGCTCTCCTTCCGCGGAGGCAGATTGAGCCCCAGCGCCATCTCCTGTATCTCTTTTTTTGTCCTGTCGCCATTGGGGAATATCAGCCGCCGAAGCTCTTCCTGCCCCAGCTGAAAGAGGAAATAGGACTGATCCTTTCCCCTGTCGATTCCCTTCAAGAGTCGGAGTTCCTCCTTTCCCCCCGTATCTTCCACACGCGCATAATGGCCGGTTGCAATGGAGTCCAATCCCCTTGTGCGCGCTTCTTCCAGGAGATATCTGAATTTTATCTGTTTGTTGCACACAATGCACGGATTCGGGGTCCTTCCTGCCAGGTACTCTCCGGCGAAATAATCGACGATGTCATTCCGGAAGGGCACCATGATATCGAGCGTGTGGAGCGGAAACCCCAGGCGATCGGCAACCGCTGCCGCCTCCCGCTCGCTCCCCACAGGAAAACCGTTCTGCAGGTACAGACCCTCGACGCGGTACCCCCTCTTCTGCAGGATCGCCGCGGCCACGGCGCTGTCAACGCCGCCGCTTATGCCGACAAGTACGTTCTTTACCACACCCGTAAATTCCTTTCAAACATCCGAAGTCATTATCATTTTCCACGAAGGGACACGATATCCTATTTGGTGAGCAATTTCAAGCGTAAGAAATAAATTATACCGTAAAGGAACCCAACTATCGAGACTTTATTATAAATCACCGAGAATGGGGGATAATGGTTGAATCATGAGCGAGATTGAGGTAGACAGTCAGGCAGTCTTGCACTCGAAAAGGGGGGAGATGACGTATACGCAGTATACCGAACCGGATGTCAGGGTCGAGGAAGACAGTGTTGTAACTTCCGATGGTGTTGCCCTCAGGATAATCGATTTTGTGCCTCCGTGTGACACGCCCGACAGGCCGATGGTTGTCTTTGTTGCCGGCTGGATCTCGCTGATAGATGGTTGGAAGGATGTTTTGCGGAGGCTTACGCCCCGATACCGAACCCTGTATGTGGAGACCAGGGAAAAGGCCAGTGCTCGACTTCCCAGGCGTCCCGCGCGCGTGGATTTCTCAATGTCCCGTATGAGCCGGGATATCGGCGAAATTCTTGAGGGGAAGGTTTCATCGGAGAAGGTGTTCTGTCTCGCGGGTAGTTCGGTGGGGGCGACCGTTATCCTGGACTACCTGAGTAGTGCCCGGAGGCAGCCGGAGATTGCTGTTCTGATAGCGCCTATATGCGAACTTATCTATCCCTTCTGGCTCCCCTTG
Source organism: Deltaproteobacteria bacterium (assembly GCA_019314085.1). Next base: position 4,417 of record JAFCZZ010000061.1, read on the forward strand.
TTGATCAGGCCGGTGTCGCCCTCGCTGTACACGGCGATCAAACCGATGCTGAAGTGGTATCTGCGTAATGTCAGGGTGGATAAACGCAGGGAGCCGGAACAGGTGAGGAAGTACGAGGGGACCCTGGATGCCGCCGAACCGGCGAGGCTCAAGGCGAACGCATTTGCGATAAAGGATTGCAGCCTCTGGGAAAAACTGCCGAACGTCACTTCTCCTGTGTTGATCGTCGGCGCGAGGAGCGATACACTGCACGGCCTGGATATTATAAACAGGATGGCTCGTCTCATTCCGGATGTGGAGACTGAAATTATGTCCGGCAACAGAGAAACGCACAGCGAGAAGATGGGAGATCTGATTGCCCATCGTATGAACATACTACACGACATGAAAGGGTAATATATGGCTTCGGATGTGAATGAAATTAGTGTGACGTATGAAGAGGATGGTATCGTCATAGTCAAGGAACTGGACAAGGTGATCCTGTCAAAGGGGGCATGGTCTACGCTCATATTCAAATACCAGGACTGGAACCGCGCAAAGGGCGAATACGGGCCGCCGCGGTTTACGATCCGCCGGTACCGCAAGATGAACGGTGAATACCGCCAGCAGAGCAAATTCAATATATCGAGCGCAGATCAGGCAGTGAAGATTATAGGTGCACTTCAAACGTGGGTTGATACACCGTAATGGCAACAAGTGAATAAAACATCACATTCAGGAGGTTATAACCGTGGATGATTTTATCAATTATCTGTCGGCCCATCCGGTAGCGCTTGTTATCATTGCTGCCGCCGCGCTTCTGCTTATCTACTTCGTCTTCAAGAAAATGCTGAAACTGGTCCTGATAGCCGGTCTTGTGATCATCGGTGTTGGACTTTTCGCCCTTTACGGATACTATCATTACAGCGGTGAGCCCGAGAAATTTCCTCAGACGGTACGTGAGGTAGTCGACAAGATCGGGGATCAGCGCGAGCGGGTTGTCGAGGCGGGAAAGGACGTGATAGAGAAGGTGGGGGAGTCGATTAAAGAGAAGAGGCGTCCTTTGAAAGACGAGTAGGAGACATGCCCCGGGGTGCCCCCAGTGTAAAGCCACAGACCGCACGAAAAGGCGCAGAGGGGAGAGAACCATTTCAGCTCATGCCCATCGTGAGGCTTCGGGAAAAACTTCCACGGTACGAAAGGGATCACGGACAGAACCCCGGAAGCGATGCACGTGAATCAGTCCGCTCCTGCGTAATCTTTTTTGACCTGTTCCCGATCTATCGTGCCGTCGCCGGCCTTTGGCAGGTCCTCAACAAAAAGGACGTGTTTGGGTTTTTTATACCGGGCGATCTTTGATGCCACGAAGTCGATCAATTCCTCGGCTCTCATGCCACAACCCCTTTCAAGAACGCAGATCGCCTTGACGGCTTCTCCCCACTCCGGATCGGGAACCCCGATTACGCAGACCTCCCTGATTGATCCGTGACTGAGAATGACCTTTTCAACTTCCACGGGATAAACATTCTCGCCGCCGGGTTTTATGAGTTCCTTTTCAGGCTTCCGGCCGGCATACCACAGGAAACCGTCCTCGTCGATGCGTCCTATGTCTCCCGTGTGGTGCCACCCGTTTCGAAAGGCGTATGCCGTATCTTTCTCCAGGTTCCAGTAACCCTGAAACACCGCGGGAGAGCGGACACAGATCTCTCCCGGTGCCCCCGGTGACACCTCAGTATCAAAATCGTCAAACAGTGCGACTCGTGTCTGGATCACCGGCGGCCCGATACTGCCTGGCTTCTCCATGAAATCGCATCCCGAAACAGGCATCGCCTCGGTTTGACCAAAGAGACTGTAAAATACGGCATGAGGATTATTTTTCAAGAAGCGGTCGATGGTCTCCGGGCTATCCATACCGCCGACACCTCTCAAACTTGACAGATCACAGGACCCTTTTTCTTGTGCGTCCACAATCGATGCGAGAATCGGGGGGAAGGTTCCAAAAAATGTGCCCCTCTCCTTCTCTATAAGATTGACAACGAGCAGGGGATCGAAGTGGTCGAGAATCACGTTTTTGCCCCCCTGATGCATCGTTGCCATCGTCATTGAGAAGCCGCCGATATGAAACAGGGGGAGTATGCATATGTGACAGTCCCTCCTGTCCAGGTTTAGTAGATGGACGAGCTGAAGACCGGTTGCAACCATGTTTGACTGACTCAGGAGACACCCTCTCGGATTCCCCCCAACGGCGGCGGTGTAGATGATCATATACGAGGCATCACCTGGGGGGGGGATGATGGTGCGCTCCTGTTCTGACTCCTCCTGCAGACAGAGCTCCTTAAAGGGGATACAATCACCCCCACCACCGTCAGGGTTGAAAATGTAACGTTTCCGAACTGATTTTGTTTTTAGAGATGCCTTTGTGCTCAGGTCCTGACATTCTTTACTGATGAACAGATGTGTCGGCTTGCAATCGTTCAGCATGTATGCAATTTCTTCCTCGTTGAGCCTCCAGTTGAGGGGAACCACGATAGCACCGATTTTCGCTACAGCCCCGCACAGGATCATAAATTGATCACAGTTGCCTGATATGATGGCAATCCGGTGACCCCTTCCAATCCCTTCGGCGATGAGGCCGGTGGCACATTGGTCGCACTGCTTTTTATAGTCACTGAAGGATAAGCGTTTATCGTCGTACACGAGCGCAGTTTTTTCCGGATATAAGACAGCATTGCGGGCAATCATATCGTAAATCGTAAAATCACAACAATCCATGGCAGCACCTCATAAAAAATATTGATTTCATTATACAATTCTTTGACTTGTCACACTTTGCAGAAACATCTTTCCCTTTTTTTCATTAGTCCTGGCCGTTAAAATTCATTGGCAGCTCTAAGTCACATTTGCTCTGCTGAACATGCATGCTGTATATATAATGAGCAAAGGACAAATAGCGCAATGTAAATATGTTGCCTTTTCTGCAAGATATTCAGCCTGATATTTTTTTGCCCATACACAAACAAAAGATATTTCTGAATGCGAACTCATCTAACAAGTCCTTTAATCATCCTTACCAGGCAGGATGTCCGAGATTAAATATATCAGGATGCTCCATAGTTTTGAGTATCTGGAACCTGTGGTGATTATAAACTGGTTTATCGGACTTTTTCTGATGCATGCGTACACTTGACCAGCTATTCTCACTTTTACAACAAGGGGAGGCTCCATGAATCACTCGGATATCTTGCTGTCTATGAAGCATAGTATGACAAAGAACCATTAATTTCTATAACAGGACAGGCTTCTAGCAATATGAACTTTAAAGAAACCTGTTTTTTGTCTAAAGATTAGTTCCTCGTATATCTTGACCCCGGGTATGCTTTTATTAAAAAGC
>JAFCZZ010000496.1 GCA_019314085.1 Deltaproteobacteria bacterium
TCCTTAATATCGTCGTATCCTATTATAACCGAGAAGAGGTCGTCTGGCAACTCGACCTTTTCCTGTTCTGGCTGTTCTTCAATCAGGGATCTGAACTTCTCTAAGGCTTCTCTGGTGGCTTCTCTGTCTACGAGGGCATAGTGGGCGCGGCCCCTAGAAGGCTTGTGGGTTACGCGGAGAATGTTGTTCAGCACCAGCTTGGTCAGCTTGCTCGCCGGGATTGCGACGTCTGACCACTGGAAGCCAAGCAGCCACTGGTCGCTGCCGCACTTCCTGCACCTATACTGTATGTCCTCTACGAGTTCAAGCTCGCTTGAGCCGCACGCCCTGCACTTGTAGGCTTTGTCCTCCCATTCCACAATCTTCGACAGCGTCTTCTCGTATTCAGGGTGCTCCGCTAGGAACTCCATTATTTCCTCGACTTTTCCGTTCACGTGCAAACCTCCTCCAAAACTTTTATGCCGAACCGCCTTAGAACTTCCCTTGTTTCTCTTTCCGCCCTTGGAAGGTCGGCCCATGAGCTAACGGATAGGCAAACGTCCTTCAGCTCTCCGAAGTGCGGGTCAACTGTTGAAAGCTCATTCTTGGATCTAAGATACAAGACTCCTCCAAGCGTATCTGCCACTTCACAGTCAATAACTTTTATTTCGAGAATCAGCTCCAGTATGCGTCTCCAGTCTTTGAGTTTCTTGTCGGCGTAGTTAAAGAAGGTGTAGCCTTCGAACTCCGGCTCACCGTAGAGCCTATCAGTCATATACTCTATCCAGTGCTCTTCAGGGATGTACCTCGCCGGTCTTCGAGGCCCCAGCCTTTCCCATATAAAACCGTGGAGGCTTTCATGGTATGAGAAGGCCTCCAGCTCTTTGAGTATCTTGCTTTCGCTTAAGGAGACGCCGAGCTGTTCAGCCTTGCCAAGAATCGCGGACACCGTCCTGTTGGGATCCCCCACTAAAGCGCGACGATTTGGATCGTATTTGAAGATGTACGACTCCGGCAACATCTCAAACCTAATACCTAGGGAGTTGGCCGCTCTCTCCACGGCTTCTATTTGCTTGTCTTTTGGGACTGTCGGGCTGGGCAATTAACTCCCCCCAAAAAAGGTTTATGCCTATTAGGGGGTGAAGGCCATGCCGCATCTTGAGCAGACAATTCTGCCACGAGGACCCGTTCTAGTATTCACGTATCCACAGAACGGACATTTATACTCGTATAGGACGCGTTTCTTGTCTTTCCTTTCGGGGTTCATTATCGAATGCCAACGTTTAGCCCAGACTTCAGGTGTCGACACCAATTACTCTCACCCCCTCCTTACAATACGCATATGCGTCTTCATATTCCAAGCTTGAGGTATTTCTCTTCATAGTAGCTTCTCGCCTCGGGAACGCTGACGTAATCCCACATCTTCTGAGCCCTCAAAGAATAGCTTAACGGTGCATTCGCGAACAGCTTCCAAATCACCAGGTGGACGGTTTCATGCTCTAGGACGAATTCTATGCGATTCTCAAGATCCTTGGCTCTGCCGTTTATGGCTATCAATCCGCCGCCGCTCTTAGCGTAGTGGAAAACACCCTCGAAGGGGCAATCAACAATAACGTCCATGAAGGCTTCTCCATCCAGCGGGTTCGGATCCCACACCTTCTCAAGCGCTCCAAGAATAAGGCTGTAGGGAACCCCGTAGATCTCAGCTAGGTAACGGAGGTAGTCTAGCTTGTCTCCTGGGGCCCATTCCCACTCGACGAAGCCGCAGCGGCTGCACTCGCTGAAGACTCCGCGCCTGTGGATCACCAGAGCGCGGGTTCCGATCCCGCCGCACTCGTTGCAGTTGGCTTTACCTAGCCTCAACTACGATCTCCCCCTCCGGTCCTATGGGCCTCGGAACAACTTTTCTGCCTCTCTTCTCAAGAACGTATTTACTGCCGTCGCTGAGCTCTATGCACCAGTGACATTTGCCTTTCTTGTCCCTCCAAGGCCACCTTTTAACTACCTTTCTCATTTTTGAAGTGTTCCTCCAGGATCTCATTCAACACGTCAGGGATCGTTTTAGCCTCCCTGGTCGCCTTGGCTTTAACTAGCGCCCAGAGATCCCTCCGAACCTTGGCTCGTATAAGGATCTTATCTCTATCCACATTATCACCCAAGACAAAAGGGAAAAAAAGGTATATAAAGGTTACTAAGCAAAAAAACACGCATATGCGTATGTTTACCGGGGGTTCCAATCCCCGGATTTGAGCCGACCCAGGATCTCACACGTGAGAAAACTTGAGCCTTTTACCCCTTACCTA
>JAFCZZ010000497.1 GCA_019314085.1 Deltaproteobacteria bacterium
TATTATCTCCGATGAATGCGCCATGCTGACCGGTTCCATGGGTCTCCTGGCGTCGGCCAGTATGAACGAGACAGGGTTCGGCCTGTACGAGCCGGCGGGGGGATCGGCCCCGGATATCGCGGGAAAGGGGATCGCGAATCCGATCGCGCAGATACTGTCCGCGGCGATGCTCCTGCGCTATACGCTGGGCCATGAGGAGGCAGCCGGGGCCATCGAACGGGCCGTCGCAGGTGCCCTGAATTCGGGGAGCCATACCCCCGACATCGCCGCCACCGGTACGGTCATCGGAACAGCCGAGATGGGGAGCGAGGTTGCAGACCGGATAACCGCTCTATAGCAATTCTGTAATGCCAACGATACTCTGTCATTTCGAAGGAGTTTGAAAGAGTCTTCACGACAAGCTATAGTCCCCGTCAGGGGAAAATCCAAGATTTCTCTCTTTGATCGAAATGACAGGATAATAGTCGAAATGACAGAATGATGGTCGTCTGCCCTACCTTCCTAGTTTCACCGTTCGGACATACTCTACCAATCCCCCGGCGGCAATCAGTTGCGCCATGAAATCGGGGATCGGCTTGGCCTGAAATACGCCCTCCGCTCCTTCGATTCTCCCGTCGGCAAGATCGATGGCTACCCTTTTACCGTCGGACAGTCCCTTTGAGGCATCCACCGATTCCAGAAGGGGCAGTCCGATATTGAAGGCGTTCCGGTAAAAGATCCGCGCGAAGCTCTCGGCAATGATTACCCTGATACCCGCAGCCTTTATCGCCAGCGGGGCGTGCTCGCGTGAAGACCCACACCCGAAGTTCTTCCCGGCAACGAGTATGTCCCCAACCGCAACATCCGTTGCAAACTCGGGCCTGATATCGGCAAAACAGTTCTTTGCCAGTTCGTCCTCGGCGGACACATTCAGGTACCGCGCGGGGATGATGACGTCCGTATCCACGTCGTCACCGAATTTCCATATTCTTCCTTCCACTCTCATCTTCTCCATCCTCGAAAAATCCTTTCCACTATAGTTCATCGGGTCCGCCGACTCTCCCCAGGACTGCGGAGGCCGCGGCGACAAGGGGGTTGGCAAGGTAGACTTCGCTCTCCGGATGTCCCATCCTTCCGATAAAATTACGATTCGTTGTGGCTACAGCCCTCTCCCCAGACGCCAGTATACCCATGTGCCCCCCCAGACAAGGGCCGCAGCAGGGCGGGCCGATAACGGCCCCCGCCTCAAGAAATGTCTCCAGGATGCCTTCCTGCATGGCCATCTTGTATATCAAGGGAGAGCCTGGCATAATGATGAGCCGCAGCCCCGCCGATGCCTTTTTCCCCTTCAGGACCCGCGCCGCGTCACGCAGATCCTCCAACCAGCCGTTCGTGCAGGAACCGATAACCACCTGGTCGATCGGGACATTCCCCGCCTCAGACACCGCCCGCACATTCGAGGGGAGGTGCGGGAAGGCTACCTGCGGCTCTATCTCGCTCACGTCTATATCGATCACCCGGTCATAGTCGGCGTCAGGATCACTCCTGAAGATCTCGAATCGCTCGGACGTCCGTTCGGCCTCGTAGCCGAGGGTTGTCTCGTCCGGCTCTATGATCCCGTTCTTCCCCCCGGCCTCGATCGCCATATTCGACATGGTGAACCGCTGGTGCATGGGGAGGTTTCTGATAACCGATCCGGAAAACCCCATGGCGCAGTACAGGGCACCCTCGACACCGAGAAAACCGATCGTGTGCAGGATCAGGTCCTTCCCCCCCACATGGGGCCGCAGAGACCCTTCATACCGCAAGAGGATGGTCGGCGGGACTTTGAGCCATATCTCTCCGGTGGCCATCACCGCCCCGAGGTCGGTGCTCCCCACACCCGTGGAAAACGCCCCCAAAGCGCCGTACGTACAGGTATGGCTGTCGGCGCCAATGACAAGCTGTCCGGGGAGGACCAGCCCCTTCTCGGGGAGGATCACGTGTTCTACCCCCGACTGACCCCCTTCGAAGTAGTTCTTCAGCCCCTGCTCCCTGGCAAAGGCGCGCACGAGCTTGACCTGCTCTGCCGAGGCGATATCCTTGTTGGGAACGAAGTGATCGGCCACCAGAACCACCCGGTCGGTGTCAAATACCTTCCCCACCCCTATCTCACCAAACACCTTGATGGCAAGGGGCGCCGTTATGTCATTCGCGAGGGCCACATCAACCTTCGCCTCTATCAGCTCTCCGGGAGAGACCCGGTCCCGCCCGGCGTGAGCGGCCAGGATCTTCTCCGTGATGGTCATCGGCATATCTGTAT
>JAFCZZ010000498.1 GCA_019314085.1 Deltaproteobacteria bacterium
AGAGGGCGACACCGAGCTGCCCCTTTCCACCGTCGACCACGATAAGGTCGGGGGGGTCTTCTCTTTCCCGGTAGCGTCGCCCCAGTACCTCGCGCATCATTCCATAGTCGTCGGCCCCCTCCTTCGTCCGTATCCTGAATCGCCGGTAGCGCGACTTGTCCGGGTCTCCTCCGGTAAAGGCGACCAGCGAACCGACGGCGTATTGTCCCCCGATATTGGATATGTCGAAGCACTCTATGCGATGGGGCGATTTTTTCAGCATGAGATAACTTTCAAGTTCTTCAAGGGCTCCATCATGCTCCGTTTCCAGCTTCTCCGCGGTCCGCATCGCCTGTTCGGCATTCGACACCGCCATGGCAAGGAGGGCCTTTGTGTTTCCCCGCCGGGGGATGAGAAGCGAGACCGCCCCTTCCCTTTTTTCCGTGAGCCACTGTTCGATAACCACTGCGTCTTCCATCCGCTCGGGAACGATAATCTCACGGGGAACGGTTACGCCCGTGTTGTAGTACTGTTTCAAAAGAGACGAGAAGGCCTCGGACGTATCCAGTTGTGTCTTCACGAGGGGAAAGCTCCTCTGCCCGATGATGGCCCCCTTTCTGATGTGAATGGCATAGACCTGTAACCGGTTCTCCGCGCGTCGCAGACCGAATACATCCTGGTCTTTGAAAGCCGGGGAGACAATCCGCTGTTTTTCCAGGGTTGTTTCAATCGCGTTGATCTTGTTCCGTATCCGGGCCGCTTCCTCAAAGTCCAGACTCTCGGATGCTTCCTCCATCCGTGACCGGAGCTGACGGACCAGCCTTCCGCTGCGCCCCTCCAGAAACAGCGTTGCCTCGGCCACAATCTTGCGGTACTGGCCGGTGGTAACAAGACCACAGCAGGGGGCGAGGCAACGTTTGATCTGAAATTCCATGCAGGGTCTCGACCTCCGCCTGAACTCGGAGTCCTTGCAGGTCCGCAGGGGAAATATGCGGTGCAGGTAATGGAGGGTCTCCTTCACCGAGGCGCTGGACGAATAGGGCCCAAAATACCGCGCGCCGTCTTTCGTGATGCGCCGGACCAGTTGGAAACGGGGGAAGTCCCGGTTGGCGTCGACCCGCAGGCTGTAAAAATTTTTGTCATCCCGCAGGTTGACATTATACCGGGGCCGGTGTTTTTTGATCAGGTTGTTCTCAAGAATAAGAGCCTCTTTCTCCGTGTCCGTTACGATGAATTCCATGTTCTCTATCCGGGAGACCAGAAAGGGAATCATCCGACGCGAGTCCGTTCCTCCGAAATAGGCGCGTACACGGGCGTGAAGGTTTTTTGCCTTTCCGACGTAGATAACACGACCGCCCCCATCCTTCATAAGGTAGACGCCCGAACGGGTGGGGGCGTTTCGTATCTTTTCCTGTCTTAGCTTTTCATCCATACGCAAGTACCGGGTTTAAAAAGATTTGCTGTAACTACGAACACTCTACAGCCTACAGCCTACAGCCTATCCACCTGGGTAACTTCTCTACTTCCACAGACCAAGTTCGGTCTCTACGCGTGACAGCTCTCTGATCTCATCCCTGATCTGCGCCGCTTTTTCAAATTCAAGATTTTTGGCCGCCCGTTTCATATTGCCCTCCAGCTCTTTTATCATAGCGGGGATATCTCCGGACACGTAGGCCGCCATCTTGTCCTCGACGCTGACCGTCACATAATCCGCCTCATAGACGGAGCTGAGGATGTCATCCAGTCCCCTCTTGACGGATTCCGGGGTGATATTATTTTCTTCGTTAAACCTCCGCTGTATCTCCCGTCTTCTCCGGGTTTCCTCAAGACAGGCCTGGATGGCGGCGGTAATCTTGTCTGCGTACATGATGACCTGCCCCTTGATGTTGCGCGCCGTTCGCCCACTCGTCTGTACCAGCGACCGTTTGGAACGCAGGAATCCTTCCTTGTCCGCGTCAAGAATGGCCACCAGGGAAACCTCCGGGATATCGAGCCCCTCCCTCAGCAGGTTGATTCCGATCAGGGCATTGTACTTTCCAATGCGAAGGTCCCGGATGATCGCGACCCGCTCAAGGGTTTTGATATCGGAGTGGAGATACGCCACCTTCATCCCCAGCTCGTGGTAGTGCTCCGTGAGGTTCTCCGCCATCCTCTTCGTCAGTGTGGTGACCAGGACGCGATCCCCCTGCTCGGTCCTTCGGTTGATCTCGCCGAACAGGTCGTCCACCTGACCCGCGACCGGCCTGATCACGATCTCGGGGTCCATAAGACCGGTGGGGCGGATGATCTGTTCCACAA
>JAFCZZ010000499.1 GCA_019314085.1 Deltaproteobacteria bacterium
CACCAGATTTCGAGTCCGCTATGATCGATGAAGAATCGATGCAGTCCTCCCCCAGCAGGGGCGCGAGCCCCAGTATGATGCTCGTGGGGTAACAGCCGGGATTGGCGACAAGATTCGCGCCCTTCAGATCGGCCCGGTACAGTTCGGGAAGGCCGTAGACGGCCTTTTCTATCAGATCGGACGCGGTGTGTTTTTTGTACCATGCCTCGTATACCGAGACATCCCTCAGGCGAAAATCGGCGCTGAGGTCGATAACCTTTACGCCGGCCGCAACAAAGACCGGGGCCACCGCCATGGCCTCCCCATGCGGAACCGCCAGAAACACGACGTCGCAGGAGGACACAAGCTGCTGGGGAGACGAATCCACAAATTTCAGGTCCGTCATGCCGGCAAATGCCGGATAGACCTCAGAAATGGGGGTGTCCTTAAATTTTCTCGATGTGATGGCAACCACATCCGCGTCGGGGTGACCGATTAACAGCCGCAGGAGTTCCTGACCGGTGTACCCGCTCGCCCCATAGATCCCGACCTTTAGCATAATTCCCCTCCCAATAAAAAAGGGGGCCGTCTCGGCCCCCTCTGAGTCTCGTTGCTCTTACCTCTTGGAATACTGGAATCTCTTCCTGGCGCCGGGCTGGCCGTATTTTTTCCGCTCTTTCACGCGGGCATCTCTCGTAAGAAAACCGGCCTTCCTGAGGACGGATTTCAGCTCTTCGTCATATCCCACAAGGGCCTTGGATATCCCGTGCCTGATGGCACCCGCCTGACCGGAGATCCCCCCTCCATTGACATTGATAAAGAAATCAAACTTGTCTTTTTTATCAGTTATATCGAGAGGCTGCAAAATCATTCTCTTTAGTATATCAAGAGCGAAATAATCATCAAAGGTTCGCTTGTTGATGACAAAAGTACCATTCCCCTCTTTCATCCACACCCGCGCGATCGATGTCTTTCTCTTCCCCGTCGCATAATAACTATTCACTGCCATATCTTTTCTCTCCTGACCTACGCTTCCAGCAACTCGACCATCTGGGCCTTATGCGGGTGCTTGTCACCCTTATATATTTTAAGCTTCTTCAGCATCTGTCTTCCAAGACTGTTTTTCGGAAGCATCCCCCTGACGGCACTGCGCAATACCTCTTCCGGTTTTTCAGCCAGCACCTTGCCCGCCGTCGCCGACTTCAACCCCCCGGGATACCCGGTGTGATGATAGTAGATCTTATCGGTAAGCTTTTTGCCCGTAAGGGTAATCTTTTCCGCATTTACCACAACTATAAAATCCCCGGTGTCAACATGCGGGGTATAGACGGGTTTGTGTTTTCCTCTCAGGCGCCGTGCGATCTCAGCGGCAAGCCTTCCGAGTACCTTACCCTCTGCGTCGACAAGATACCAGTCCCTTGCAACATCCTCTTTTTTGGCACTATATGTCTTCATAAAAATTCACCTGTATCCCGAAGCTCAAAGAGAGGGACAATATGTAATTACGAGACATTTGTCAAGAAAAAATCCAAAAAACTTTTTGACCTACCGTCCGGGCATAGGCCCCGACACTCTGCCCACCTTTCCAAGACCATAGAGGGAAAAAATAAACATATAGCTCGTATCGTCAGGGGAGTGGGAATAGCTAACCTCCACACTCCAGCACTGTTTGTGGTAGTTTAAGGCATACGTGGTTTCAAGGGTTTTTCTATCGAGTTCGTCTTTCCTCAGGGTATACATCAGATCGATAGTTTTGGTCGCCTTCGCCTTGAGAGAGAGATTGATCTCCTCCACTGAATTTTTTGTATACCGGTATTGGACGGTCAGGGAATCCTCCCGCGGGTCACTGATCCTGACGGAAGAATTTATCTTCTCCCATTCACCGGACGAGATATTAAAATCTGTGTCGGAATCAAGGGAAAAATACTGAAAGGGGTTAACGTCCAGTTCCGAGGTGATATTGCCGAACGGTCTCCTGGGCTGTAGAGACCCTGTGGTATCTCTCCTCGCCTCCTTGATATCATAATCCTGGCTCAATTTAAGCCTGAAAAACTCCCGGTAGACAGATCCCCGCTCTCCATAATTCAGCCGGGCGATCAATGTGTTGATGAGCGAATAGGTTACTTTATTTGTCTCGGCGACCTCATCCAGAAAGTCCGGCCTGTCATCCTGATACACATACGGGATATACGAGTACTCCACCTCCGGCCTGATAGCGTGCTGTATCTTGTCCACGACCTTTCCTCCCACCTCAAAGATCCTTTGTGCCTCGCTGGAGAGGGTCGCCCCGGTTGTGTA
>JAFCZZ010000062.1 GCA_019314085.1 Deltaproteobacteria bacterium
GCTTCAACAGAGGAAAAGGCCGCTCTGCAAAATGCCGGAGACGGTACACCGCCTCACAAAGATACGGCAGCCACAGACACAGCTACAACCACGAACACAACCACGGACAGGGACCAGTATGACAGCGCTCTGAACGATTTCACGGCCGGAAGATATGAGGATGCCTTACAGAAATTTAAGAAGGTCATCAAGGCTGAAAAGGATGAGACCACACTGAGACGTATAGCTGATTGCCATTATTTCCTGGGTGAAAAGGGTGATAAAGGACATCTCTCGGAAGCCATTGATCATTACAGAGACATCATCCGAAATTACCCCGGTCTCAACAAGGAAAATGTTCAAACTACGTACCGGCTTGCCGAAAGCTACCGACGCCTGGGTCTCCATTACGAAGCGCTTGTAGAGTTTAAGAATCTCTATTCCAACTACCCCGAATCGGACTATACCCCCGAATCACTGTACATGGTAGGCACCATATCGTATGAGACGAAGAGATTTGCTGAAGCAATCGATATATTTAAGGAGTACATACAAAGGTTCCCGGATGGCAACCATGTCAGAGACGCGTATTTCGGTGTGGGGGATTGCTATTCCCAGATGCGCCAATTTAATGACGCTGATGCCTGGTACGATAACGCCCTGAAAAAATGGCCCGCCCTGGAAGATATTCCGGGGGATACCCTCCGCAAATTAGGGACACATCGCTTCCAAACCGGAAGATACGACGATGCCTTGGAAGTCTTTTTCGCCTATCTGAATCTTTTCCCCGACGGCGACCATCCCAAGGATGCCCTCTACGCCATTGCCCGTTCTTTCGAAAAGACGGGTCAGATGCATCCCGCCCTTAAGGCACTCAGCCTGGTGATTGAACGGTATCCCGGAAGCAGGGAAGCCAGAGAAAGCGCACTCATTATGGCCAATATCGGGGTTGATAATCCGGGGATACCGGTGCCGACCTATATCTTTGCGGGAATGAACTGTTATAAAAACCCGATCGAGGCGTACAGTGCAATGGAGGGGAACCTTTCCGATCCGGAGATGGAAGAAGAGGTGATCTTCCGAAAGGAGGCCGCCCTGATAAAAAGGAAACGGTATCGGGAGGCATTTGATGCCGGGCGTCTTCTCCTTGCAAGTTTTCCCCGTGGGGAGCACAGGGAGGCGGGTGAGAAGAATCTCATCGTGGCGGCGGGCCACCTGATCGACGAGCATTATGCATAACAAGATTATATCTCCGTAGTGGATCTGTATTTTGACCTTGACAGAGACGGTCTATTCAAAAGTGGCGATTTTGGCATGTTGTCTCAGATCGGGAGGAGTCTGAAAGAGATGAGCCTGCTGGATAGTTCGGCCGGATTCTTCGAGGAGATGATCCGCGTATTCGGGAAAGATGCACGGGGCCGCGGGCTTTTGCTCGATATGGCACAGATCGATTATGGCAGGGGTCTGTATACGGATGCGAAGGAGAAATTGCAGGTCCTGATTGGAGATCGGCCCGGGGTTGATCATAAGATGGCGGCGGCTGCCAGAAGGCTGATGGGGAATATCTCTTACGAAGAGGGATCCTACACAGAGGCAGCCGGTTTTTACTCTGCCGTACTGGCCTCCGGGATGGATCCTGATGGGAGTGTGACTGTCCGTAAAAGATATGCCGATACACTGAAGGAGATGGGGATGTACGCGTCCGCCCTTGTAAACTACACGAGGACCCTCGAAGAGTGCGGCAGTGACGCGGAGCAATGTGCCGTTCCCGTGGTCATGAATTCTTATGAGGGGCTGGGGGATTGTCTGTACCGCAAAGGAAAATACCAAGAGGCGGTACGGATGTATCAACAGTCTCTGGCCGGCATCCCCGAAGAGCAGCGCAACAGGTGGACTATGGTCAATATCGGGCGGGGATACGCAAAACTGGGCGAGGCCCCTGCGCTTGACGGATCGCCCGTTTCACCACAAGGGGAAGGCGGCGATGAATTCTGGTCGAAAGTGGTGGATTACTACAGGGCCGATGAGGACTGGACTGAGAAATATGGGCCGTATATCCAGGACTCGTAACCTCACCCTTGACGGATTCGTAACGGGACCAGCTTTGTTGTTCTAAGGGAAGGCGGATGGAGGGGCGGTGCACAGTGCTACCCTTCTTTAAGGACCTACTATTTCTATTGATTGTGGCAAACTATGAAGACAAAAACGATCTTGGTTGTTGATGATGATCCCTCAATGAGGATGGTTCTTTCCGAGTCTCTCGAGGGCTGTGGATATACGGTTGGAACGTCAGACAGCGGTGCGGATGCCCTGGAGAAATTTCAAGAGGATACCTTTGACGCTGTTGTGACCGACATGAAAATGCCCGGGATGAGCGGCATGGAACTCCTGCGGGGCGTCAAAGAAATATCTTCCGAGATTCCCGTTGTTGTTATGACGGCTTACGGTACGGTCAACGCCGCGGTTGAAGCAATGAAAGAGGGGGCCGAAGATTTCATCATGAAGCCCTTTTCAATGGATCACCTGGAAGCGGTTGTCGGAAGAGTGATGGCCAAAAAAGATGGAGGAGGACGAAGCGAGCCGGGGCATGGCCGAGGCTCCCTATCCAAGGAAAAAACGCTTGTTACGCAGGATAAGGCGGTGCTGACCCTTCTGGAATTGTTGAAAGGGGTGGCCAGGAGCAAGTCAGGCATCCTGATACAGGGGGAAAGCGGTACGGGTAAGGAACTGATTGCGCGTTACATACACCGGCACAGCGACAGGGCGCATATGCCGTTTGTAGGGGTCAATTGTGCGGCCATCCCCCACCATCTCCTCGAGAGTGAAATGTTCGGGCATGAGAAGGGCGCATTTACAGGTGCGTCACGGAGGAGGCTGGGAAAATTCGAGTTGGCCAGCGGTGGGACATTGTTGTTGGATGAGATCAGCGAAATGGATATGCAACTTCAGGCAAAGCTCCTCCGGGTCATACAGGAAGCCGAGGTTGACAGGCTGGGTGGTGGAGGGCCTGTGCCCGTGGATGTCAGGATCATTGCCACGACAAATACAGATTTAAAGAAATGCATTGAGGAGAAAACGTTTCGGGCCGATCTCTATTATCGATTGAATGTCATACCGATCAAGCTTCCCCCCCTGCGGGAGAGAAAGGGAGATATAGTCCTTCTCGGAGAGTATTTTCTGGAGAAGTACAGCAGTCTCGCCAGCGCAGCAAAACCGGCGCTATCGGAGGAGGTTATGTGCCTGTTGGAAGGTCATCGGTGGCCGGGCAATGTAAGGGAACTGGAAAATGTGATTGAGCGGGCGGTGTTGCTCTCCGGTGGCGGGATGATTCTTCCGGAGCACCTCTATCTGGAGGACGAAGATGGGGAGAACAGACAACCGGCGGAAACGGCTCTGGAACTGGCCATCTCACAGGGTACCACATTGCGGGAGATGGAAAAAACCCTCATATTCAAAACCCTGGAGCGGGAAAAGGGAAACAGAACCAAGGCATCGGAGATTCTGGGTGTCAGTGTGCGGACCATCCGGAATAAGCTCAATGAATATAAAAGCGAGACAGGCGGCGGGGAGCAGGAGTCAGGGGCCAGCGGATAAAAGGCAGAGGCCGTTCCCGTTATTCGATTCCTGTTCTGGTACGGGCATTGCATAGAATAATACCACCAAGCAGCATCAGGAGACGATAGTATGGATGCATTATTTGGAAAGACCGTAGACATGTTATCAGCAGTTCTGGATTTTCGATCGGAACGGCATAAGGTTATAGCCTCAAACATTGCAAATATAGATACGCCGAATTACCGGCCGAAGGATATTGTCTTCAGCGACGAGCTGAAGGGCAGGATCGAGAGTGGAGAGGGGATAAAGATGACCGGGAGCGGGGGTAGACATCTGTCCGGACAGCCGGTTCCCGGTGAAGACGATTTTGAGGTGGTCGAGGCCGGAGAAAGGGTCGACCTTGACAATGAAATGGCAAAACTGGCGGAAAACAATCTTATGTATAATCTTGCCGTGGAATTACTGGCGAGAAAATTCAAGGGTTTGAACACTGTTTTAAGGGAGGCGAAATAATATGGAATTCCTGTCGGCTTTCAGGATCTGTGCATCAGGGCTTTCGGCCCAGAGGGAAAAGATGGCTGTCATCGTGTCGAATCTTGCCAATGTTAACACGACGCGCACGCCGGAAGGGGGGGCATACAAAAGAAAGATGGCCGTCTTTTCTTCCGAAGCGGTGGGGGGAAGTTTTGATGATACCCTGCAGATGGTAAAGGTGGAGCGTATCAAGGAGGACAAGGCGAGCATAAAGATGGTCTTCGATCCGGCTCACCCCGATGCGAATGAGAAGGGCCTTGTGGCTATGCCCGACATCAATACAGTCAGAGAGATGGCGGATATGCTCACGGCCAACAGGGCATATGAGGCCTGTGTCACCGCATTTGACGCAACAAAGAATATGGCGCTGAAGGCGCTGGAACTTGGGAAATAAGGGAGTGATTCCATGATAAACGATATACCGATTCGGGGCGATCTGATGTCCTCGATCTCAAATGCTCCGGGGAAAAACGCTGCAGTCAGGGGAGATGGAGATTCTTTCGGCACCCTCTTGCGGGGCAAGATTGAGGAGATCAATCAGTTGAAATTAGACGCCGATGATGCCATCGCAAAGGTCGAGCTCAGCGATTCCGGGAGCATTCATAATGCGATGATTGCCCTGGAAAAGGCGGATATTTCTTTCAGGGCGATGATGCAGGTGAGAAACAGGATGCTGGAGGCCTATCAAGAGGTCATGAGGATGCAGGTGTAATGTCTGCGGTGAGAGGTAAGGTATGAATTCAGTGGTTCAATTTTTTTCTCAGCTGGGGAAGCTCTTTGACTCCCTGACTTCTCCGAAAAAGATATCCATCATTGCTGTCACCGTTGTTGTCCTGGTGAGCATCGCGATATTCGTCGTTTCCGTAAATCAAAAGGAATACAAGACACTTTTTTCCAACCTTTCCACGGAAGATGCGGGGGGGATTGCTGCCAGACTGCAGGAAAAGAAGGTCCCCTATAAGG
Organism: Deltaproteobacteria bacterium; assembly: GCA_019314085.1. Next base: position 5,032 of record JAFCZZ010000062.1, read on the forward strand.
TGTCCCGCGCAGGCGATGCCATCATGGTTCCCGAAGAGCATATTTCTGAATTACGGCTCGACCTGGCGGTCTCCGGGCTTCCCAGCGGGGGGGGGATGGGTTTTGAGATATTTGACAACAAGAACTTCGGTGTTACCGATTTTGTACAGCAACTGAACTATCAGAGAGCGCTCCAGGGGGAATTGGCGCGCACAATCAACGGTCTGGATGAGGTTCAACAGAGCAGGGTCCATATCGTTATACCCCGGCAGTCACTCTTTGTCGAAGAGCAGGTAAAACCAACCGCTTCTGTTATCATAAAACCACGGGGAGGGAGGAAACTCCAGGCATCTCAGATAGAGGGGATCGTAGCTCTCGTGTCCAGCAGCGTGGAGGGGCTTTCCCCGGAAGAGGTGATGGTGGTGTCCAGCAGCGGGAATATCCTGTCCGTGGCCAAGGCCAGAAACGGGTCGCCGTTTTCGAGGCGGGCGTCTTCACAGATAGAATATCAGAGAGGCATAGAAAAAGACCTGGCGCACCGAATCCAGTCCATGCTGGAGAAGGTGGTGGGAGAGGGAAAGGTTGTGGCAAAGGTCTCCGCGGCCATTGATTTCAAGGTTGTGGAAAAGACCGAGGAGGCCTACGACCCTGAAGAACCGGTGGTGAGGAGCATGCGCCGTAAGAGCGCAAAGTCGGGCGTACCGGCCGGAGGAGAGGAGCCCAATTCCAATGCCACGGGCCGCGAAGAGTTGAACGAGGTGGTCAATTACGAGATAAACCGGGTTGTCAGCAAGACCATCATGCCGATGGGGGAGATGGAGAAGTTGTCCGTGGCCGTGCTGGTGGACGGTGTTTACAACAAAAACGATACAGGTGCCGAAGAATTTCAGCCGAGATCGAAAGAAGAGATAGAGACACTTGAGAGCCTTATCAAGAAATCGGTTGGTTTTGATGCCACAAGGGGCGATCAGGTGGCGGTCACCAGTATCCCTTTCAAAAAACTTGACCTGGAAATGACCCCTGCCGAGGGGGGTTTCTGGGAGGGCCTGTCTGCGGCTGTGCCCTTTATAAAATACTTTGCCTCACTAACCGCTCTGATGCTTGTCCTGTTTTTTGTCCTGCGCCCCTTAATCAAGTTTATACTGACGAAGGGGGGGGAAGGCGAGTTCGGCATCGGGAGGTTGACGCCTGTGGGTGTTGGTGACACGCAATTGGAAGGTGGCGGCGCGGCTCAATTGGCAGATCAAAGTGCCCCACGGTTGGGAAAGGGAGAGGCTGTGGCGGAGATGGAGGCCGGAGGGTTCAAGGAGATAGAGTTTGTGAGGAACCTGGCCGGGCAGGATGCCCATGAATTTGCGGAATTATTGAAGATATGGCTCCGATAACACTCGTTTCCTCAATGCGGGGCATACAGAAAAAGCTCAATACCATTTGATTTCCTCCCGTGCTTTTGCACGGGGCATTTGATTCTACGAAGGAGAATTATGGCAGGTATGACAAACGAAGAGAAAGCAGCCCTGGTCCTTTTATCCCTGGGAGAGGAAATGGCGGCCAGTGTCATGAAGAATCTCGGAACGGATGAGATCAGACGTGTCGGGACGTGTATGAATAAGCTGACAGAGGCATCTCGAAAGGATATCGAATATGCCGCCGGGGAATTTAACGCCCTTGTCAGGGGGAAGAGTGAAGGGTCCCTGTCCGTTCAGGACACATATGTTGAAAATGTTATCATGAAGGCCCTCGGAGAAGCCAAAGGAAAGGAGTTTATAAGGAGCCTCGAAGATGGGAGCTTTCTGTCCAATGGCGGTCCGATCATTGAAAAACTGAGGAGCGCGAATCCGAGGATCCTGGCGAATTTTACAAAGACGGAGCATCCCCAGACCATAGCCCTTATACTGTCGTATCTGCAACCCGAACAGGTGGCGGATATCCTTGAGAACCTCTCTCCTGACCGGCGGCACAATATTATCAAAAGAATTGCAACGCTGGGGAGCGTCCCACGCGAGTTCCTTGAGGAGATGACGAAAACGCTTGAATCGGAGATGATCAGAGGGGGGGACAGCGAGGAACATGCCGGGGGAGTTCAGGTAATAGCAGAGATTCTGAACAGGATGAGCCGGGAGAGTGAGAAGGAAATTCTCGAATCGCTTGAGGAGGCGGAACCGGATCTGGCAACCGAGATCAGAAACCGCATGTTTACGTTTGATGATATCTTCGCATTGGATGGCAGAAACATGAGGATGCTTCTGGAGGAAGTGGATCGTGAAGATCTGCCCCGCGCTCTCAAGATCGTTGACGATGAAACGAAGGAAAAGGTCTTTGATAATCTATCGAAGCGTGCCGCCGAGATGCTCAGGGAAGATATATCCATTATGCCCCCCATACGGCTGTCTGAGGTGGAAAAGAGCCAGAGGACGATTATCGATATCGCAAAGAGGCTTGAGGCTGAGGACAAGATAACATTTTCGGGTGGTGGCGGAAAAGATGAATTCGTATAGCAGGATTATCAAGGCCCGGGATGTAAAGCTGACAGATCTGCAGGATGAGACCCCGACCGGATTTGTCCGGGGCCTCTATTCCCCGGCAGAGGATTGTAAAGAGGTAGCGAGGCAGACAGAGGGAGTACCGGCACCTGCGGAAGAAGAAACCGCCGGGGAGGACATTACAGAGAGGGAAGTCGCAAGAAAAAAGGCCGAACAGCAGGAAGCCGCAGAGAAAAAGGCCTGTGAAGAGGCAATGGAGGGCATG
>JAFCZZ010000500.1 GCA_019314085.1 Deltaproteobacteria bacterium
AACTTACGGCGACTTGGTGCAACAGGAAGGCGGTGGAAGAGCAGGGGGATCTGAACGCCCGATCCGCACATAGGAAGGAAGCTTTGGTATGAACCCGCCTGTATATAATATATGTCTATATTATTTATATAAATTCTCATTCTCCCGGGATGATCTGTACCGGCGGTTGCCGTTTTCTGCGAGGTGGTGTCTGTGAATGGCGATCTCGATCCTTCACAGATCGTTGTCCTCAAGGTTCCCTACAATTCGCCTTCATATTACGACGCCATCAATGCTCTGGATATAGATCCGCCGCGGCACTCTGTACCGGCGGTTGCCGTTTTCTGCGAGGTGGTTTCTGTGAATGGCGATCTCGATCCTTCACAGATCGTTGTCCTCAAGGTTCCCTATAATTCGCCTTCATATTACGACGCCATCAATGCTCTGGATATAGATCCGCCGCGGCACCTCCGCAATTCTGCTCCTCTTATTCTGAAATATATCAGAACATGGCCGCAATACACGGACGGGGTGGAGATCCTGACCGACGGCTCATGGCCCGCGGAGGTGGCTCGGGCGATCCGGGGCGGCGCGGTGGCCCTGATGCCTGATTCGATGATGGAGGCGTTCTGGGCGCTGATCTGCAGTATGAGCTGCCCCCAGCCGGAGGGTGATGATGAGGTTGAGCCGCAAGAGGTATGGGAGGATGAGGAGGCGGTCCTCCCGCAGATCTGTATGAACGATCTGGTCTTGAACCAGCTCGTCGACGAGGCGATCTCGGCCCTCCGCCGCACGAACCACCCGCCCCGGCTCTTTGTCCGGTCCGGACAGATTGTGCGGATCGACAGGGACGAGCGGGGGCGGCCGGTCATAAAGAGTCTGAACAGGGCGGCGGTCCGGGGCGAGATCGACAGGGCGGCCCGCTGGTATGTTGTGAAGAGCACCAAGGAAGGGGTGCCTGTCGAGATCGACAAGACGCCGCCCCTCTATATCGCTGAAGACCTGCTCGAACGTCCCCCAGAGGAGTGGACATTGCCGCCGCTGGTGGGGTTGGTACAGTCCCCGCCGATCCGACCGGACGGGGAGATCGTGACAGAACCTGGATACGACCCTGTTACAAGGACGTTATATGCCCCGGAAGATGGGTTCTCCCTCGGGCCCGTCCCGGAAGAGCCAACGGATGAGGATATCAGATCTGCTGTCGAAACAATCCTTGAGATGTTCTGCGATTTTCCGTTCGTTCAGGACGAACACGACGCGAACAGGGCGAACGCGATCGCGGCACTCATAACCGCAGTCGTCCGTCCGATCATCGACGGCCCAGTGCCCCTCTACATCGTGACCAAGCCGGTGATGGGTTCCGGCGCATCGCTCCTCCAGAAGGTTATTGCAGCCGCCGCCACCGGGGTTGAGCCGGTTGTGGTGCCGACGCCGGCCACACGTGAAGAATGGGAGAAGAGGATCTTCTCTCTGCTTCTGCAGGGGCGGCCGGCCGTTATCCTCGATAATGTCGAGGGGACGTTATCGTCGGAGGCCCTGGCGGTGGTTCTGACCACCCAGCAATTCACCGGCCGCGTTCTCGGGCAGTCACGGGTTATCGAGCTGCCCGCCCGCACGTTCTGGATGGCGAACGGGAACAACGTCCAGCTCGGGGGAGACATGGCCCGCCGGGTCTGGGTGACGCGGATCGACCCCCATATGGCGATGCCCTGGCTGCGGACGGAGTTCCGCCATCCGGACCTGATCGGGTGGGTGATGGAGAACCGGGGGGCAATCGTCGCAGCGGTCCTGACACTCGTCCGGGCCTGGATCCGTGCCGGCCGTCCGGCCCCCCGGCAGGTTCCGCCCGTCGGCGGCTACGAGAGCTGGCGGGATGTGGTCGGTGGGATCATGGAGTGTACCGGGCTGGACGGGTTCCTCGGGAACGCGAACGAGATCTGGCTCGAGGCGGATACCGGGCTTCGTGAGTGGGAGACGTTCCTCGGGGCGATACACGATATCTGGGGGTCAAGCCCTTGGCAGGTCAGGGATCTGGAGGACCGGCTGCGGTCCGAGATCGAGGGTGGTGGTCTGACCGACCAGGTCTGGCTCATCGACAGTCTCCCAGGACACTTGGAAGAGGCACTCCGTGACGAGCGGCGGTCGTTCTCTAGGGTGTGCGGCCGTGCCCTTGCTCGACAGGTCGACCGCCGGTTCCCGTCCGGGCTGTGCCTGAAGAAGGGGGAGAAAGTGAAGAGAGCGCAGCAGTGGGTCGTGGTCCTTAAGGATGCAGAGATCATATCCGATTCCCAGGATGGTGGACCGGATGGCAGATCACCGCCACCCGTCCAAGACGATGAGGCTGAGGGGGTTACTGACCTCCGTGACGGCGGTACTGCTGAGACAGTCTGGGTCGAGATAGTGGATCCGATCCGGAACGAGTTTACGGGTGCCGACGGTGTGACCTACGGCCCGTTCAAAATAACGGGGGTTCGGGTCAAACTCCCCCGCCCGAACGCGGAGCATTTCCAGAAGACCGGGCATGTGAAGATCCTGTGAATGGGACCCCTCCCCTCTCGGTGAGTTTTGGGTGAGTTTCTGGTGAGTTGGGGGATGATCTGTAATCCCAAAGATATGACGAGATATCGGAGAATCCAGCCTTCTAATGGAAGATATGTGATCACGAGATGGTGAGTTTGGTGAGTTTGGTGAGTTTTGCCTCACCGATTTTGTACATGAATATGAAGTGTATGTATCTATCGATACATTTCGAATTTTATAATCTGTATATAGAGAAACTCACAAAACTCAATCTCAAAGATATGAAGGTGAGTTTTGGGTGAGTTTCGCTCACAAAACTCACCAGAAAACCCCGCAGAAGCCTCCGTTTCTCGATATTAGTTTCTCGATATTATTATATACACATAGATACATACATATCTCACATGGCAAAACAGGTTAGTCTGTCAGATGACGTAATTAGAGAGCTGGACAAACTCAAGAAAGGCAGATCATATTCTGTAGTGATCAAAGAACTCCTCAAAAACCAACCGCATTCCGATCTTGAATATATAAATCGTGGTGTTTATAAATTTAAGAGAGTCATAGACTCCACGATCGGCACCGAGATGAACGAAGCTATAGAACTTCTGAGATTGATTCTCACTCGGTGTTACAGATACAGGACAGATGAAGAGCTGCTCGCTAAACAGATAGATGTTCTTACATCATCGCTTCGTGGGGCGTTCGAGGAGATCTATCGTCTGTCGGATCAGGAG
>JAFCZZ010000501.1 GCA_019314085.1 Deltaproteobacteria bacterium
ACTCTGTCGGAATTAACCATCGGATGCGCGGGGAGTGGCAACATGATAATTTGTTCCCCAGTAGCTCAGTTGGTGAGTTCCGACTCTGTCGGAATTAACCATTGGATACACGGGGAGTGGCAACATGACAATGTGTTCCCCAGTAGCTCAGTTGGTGAGTTCCGACTCTGTCGGAATTAACCATTGGATACACGGGGAGTGGCAACATGACAATTTGTTCCCCAGTAGCTCAGTTGGTAGAGCAGCTGGCTGTTAACCAGCTTGTCCGTGGTTCGAGTCCGCGCTGGGGAGCCAAAATAAAAGAGGGCGTTCACAGATACAGTGGCCGCCCTCTTGTTTTCAAATGGCTGTTAATCCCGAGTGCGTCGGGATTCGAGTCCGCGCTGGGGAGCCAGAACAGGAGAGGGCGTTCATAGATAATATGAACGCCCTTTGTGTTTGGCATGTACTATCTCTACATCCTCCAATCGGAATCCACCGGGCGATACTATATCGGTCAGACAGACAATCTTGAGCGGCGCGTATCGGAACATAACGATCCCGGGTATACCGGTTCCAAGACGACGAAGCGCTTCAAGGGTCCGTGGAAGCTGGTATATTCCGAAGATTTTGAAACACGTCCTGAGGCAATGTCGCGAGAGCGTAAGATCAAGAGCTGGAAGAGCAGAGAAGCAATACGTGGGCTCATTCGTGGCTGTTAATCCCGATTGCATCGGGATTCGAGTCCGCGCTGGGGAGCCAGACATAACAAAAGCTGGGACACTCACATGGAATGCCCCAGCTTTTCTTTTTAGATAAATGTCTTGATCGAGACCCCGATGATGTATTAAATGGTCACTTATGCCAGAGATCAAATAAACGTGAAAGGTGCGGTTGTGTGAAGCTGATTCGAAAAGCGCGGAAAGAGGATAGAGAACAGGTTATTGGCCTTCTCAAACAGTTTCCACAGGAGGAAATTCCCATTGAGTGGGAATCTGCCGCCGCCACATTCCTTCGACTTGTTGTCGAACGGGAACGATACAGCATTTTTGTGGCCGAAGAAAATGGGAGGCTCCTCGGGGTCGTTACCATGTCCTATCCCGAAGCAATTCGATGTTGTGGAGTGTATACCTGTATCGAGGAGTTTATCGTCGCGGCCGAGGGACGGGGCAAGGGGATCGGCGGCAAGCTGCTCGCTGCCGCGATTGAAGAAGCCAGCTCGAGGGAATGTTACGAACTTCAGGTAAACAATCCCAGCGTAGCGGGCTATCCCGTGTATTTAAAGTATGATCTTCAGGATCTTGGAAAACACCTGAAGCTCCTCTTGCCAAAAGGGGTTCACTCGATAGAATAAACGGTCCTTCCATCGGGCCACGGTGCTCCCGGATCAGCCAGGTCTTTCAAGGGTCACGAGGTTGTATCCGAAATCCCTGTCAAAACGCACAGCCCCTGTCTGCCCCACCAGTTCGACCTTTTCCATTTTTTCAAGATCTTCTATACGCGCATCGATGTGAGCAAGCGCGCGCCGGCCGTTTTCCAGACGGCCCATGACGGTCCCCCGTTCCGGGCGCCCCGCCTTGTCGTGCCGAATGACATAGGCCTCAACCGTCAATGATCCGAAGGCCTTTTCAACGGGTTCCGGAAGGGCCTCGGCATCGATAGCCTCCTGCATGCCCGCCTCGTCCTGATCGTACCATGGGCCAATCGGCGGTTCGCCACCGTAGATACCGACGGCGTGTTTTGTCAGGTAATACCCGTTCGCCGTTATCATGGCCTTCAACCCGCGATTCGCCCGAATCCGTTCCACGACAGAGGCGATCGCGTGCATCGAGTAGTTGTTGCCGGGACCTCCGAAGAAGGAAAGCCCTCCCGTGACAGTGAGGGGGCGGGGGTCATTGTCAGAAATGCCGATCTCACGGCGGGCAATTTCCACAACACAGGGGAAACAACTGTAGAGGTCAAATACATCAATTTCATCGACGGTGAGCCCCGCCTGTTCGAGGCTATACCGCGCGGCGCCACGGATCGCGGGAGAACGGTCGAGATGCGGCCGCTGTGTGGCAAACCATATGTCATCCAAGGCAATACCGGCCAGGGGGTAGACCCAGCGCGACGAATCAATCCCCAGTTTTTGGGCCATGCCGACGGTTGTCATGACCAGCGCCGCCGACTGATCCACATTGATATTGGCATTCATCCGCTTTGTGTAGGGGTAGCCGATATAACGATTATCGACACTCGGCGTTGCTATTTCCTCGGTCGTTGCTCCATCCCGGATCCAGGCATAG
>JAFCZZ010000063.1 GCA_019314085.1 Deltaproteobacteria bacterium
CAGATATTGGCAAAGATAACGCCTTTTTCGCCTGCTGGTCCAATTGAGGCTGCAATCGAACCTTTGCCCGTCTTCGATTGGAGTGTTTCGTTTGTTTCTTCAGTGGTTTTCCCCCAGAGTGAGGCGGCATCTTTGATCTGCCCTCCTTCTTCCGTAACGAGAAGGTAGACGGGTTTTGAGGACGCACCTGTCACGAGAATGGCACCGAACCCTGTTCGTTTTTGTGCCATCCCGAAGTCTCCACCGTAGTTCGAGTCGGCAAAGAAGCCTGTCTGAGGGGAGATGGCTGCCATATGGCCCCTGCTTGTTCCCCATATCGGGGTGTCAGTCATTGGGCCCACAGCGAATACCATTGCATTGTCCGGTCCCAGAGGATCGGCATCTGCCGGCACGGTATCATAGACAAGTTTGGCGGCAAACTTAAGAATTTTCCCATTGTGTCCGTACATTTTTTAACTCCTCAGCATGGGTTGTTGTTCAAAATTTTTTTATTGCAGAGTATACCCGAAACGGATCACTTCACAAAACACTAATTTTAATTTAGTGTCCCTCTCGAGGATGGTTGCAACCCCTCGATTGACAGTAGAAATGAATTTATTATTCTACAAGGATGTTTGTTAAACAATAAAACTGGTATAAGCGATTTTGTAAACTGCTGGGTCCATTACGGACAGAATAAACCCTGATTGTGCAATCCCGTTGGATCAAGCACCCATAAAAGACACATCCTTTTGTTCTTGAATGGTATCGACAAAAAAGAATATACTTTCACTTCTCAATAGTAACTACATAATAATATGAGGAATAAAACATGAAGAAAGCTTTAGAGGGCATACGGGTAGCCGATTTGAGCCATGTCCTGGCGGCACCGACCTGTACCATGTTTCTGGCAGACCTGGGTGCGGAAGTTATCCATATCGAACCGAAAAACGGAGACGATGCCCGTGAAATAGGGCCCTACGTTGGGGGAGAACACGATATAAATAAAAGCTCCTATTTTATCAGCCTTAACCGTAACAAGAAGAGCCTGGTTCTCAACCTGAAGAGCGACAGGGGAAAAGAAATCCTGCGGGAAATCATAGCCGCTTCGGATGTTGTAGTAGAAAACTTCAGACCCATGACGATGAAAAAGCTTGGTTTTGATTGGCCAGACATACAAAAGATCAATCCCCGTGCCATCTATTGTTCTGTGTGCGGATTCGGCCATGACTCCCTTCCCGCCTATGCCGCCCGTCCGGCTTACGACATGGTAGCCCAGGCATACAGCGGCATAATGAGCATAACCGGCCCCGAAGAGGGCCCCCCCTGCCGTGTAGGATCTTCGGTAGGTGACATCATAGCGGGGCACCAGGCAACCATAGGTATACTTGCTGCTCTCCTGCACCGGGAAAAGACCGGCAGGGGACAGCACCTTGACTGTTCTATGGTTGACGGGCTGTTTTCCGTGCTCGAAAATGCTGTTTCCCGCTACACGGTAACCGGAGTCGTACCAGGTCCTTTGGGAGGTGCCCACGCATCGATTACGCCGTTTCAGGGATTTGAGACCAAGGATGGATCGTGGCTGGTCGCAGCCATAGGAAATGACAACCTCTGGGCAAAATACTGCGACGTCATAGGGCGTTCGGACCTCACAGAGCATCCAAAGTTCAAAACAAACGTATTGAGGAGTGAACACAAGAAGGAACTCATGCCCATACTTTCAGTAGAGATGGCCAGGAAAACCAGCAGGGAATGGTCCGATATTTTTGACGAAGCCGAGCTTCCCTACTCCCCGATCAACAACATACAGGACATCTGCGAGGACCCGCACATAGCGCACCGGAACATGCTGGTTGAAGTAGACCAGCCGCGCATTGGAAAAATGAAAATCGTCGGTTCGCCTATCAAGCTTTCCGAAACCCCCGGCGAGGTTTATGCACCCGCGCCCCTTTTGGGGGAACATTCAGAATGGGTTCTCAAAAAGATACTGAACTATTCAGACAAAGAGATACAAACATTGAAAGAAGAGGGCGTTATAAACAGAGATTTTTAGAGGTGAATCATTCTCGTGCATGGAGCCAATCTTTACCCTTGACAGTTCGTGCTGTGCGTAAAACAGATTTTTTAAAGAGAGGAAGTCATGCATCGAGATCAATCTGCGGTGAGTGCGCTATTGTTCAAAACCCCGTTTCTCAAAAAAAGCGGGTTTTTTTGATTCCATGATACCAGCAGGAGGAAAACAACGAAAAAACATTCCGTTTCGGAATATAGTAAAGCAAAGAAACAACGGAGAAAGGAGAGAACAAATGGATAAGACACATCTCTACGTATTGTGGACCAATGATAATCCGATTACGGCCGAAAAGATGGTTTTCATGTATACCATCAACGCCCTCATCCATGGGTGGTGGGAGAAGGTCACCCTCATCATCTGGGGCGCGACGGCTCAATTGGTCAGTGAGGATGCCGGTATTCAGGCACAGATCAAGAGGGCCTTTGATACAGGTGTTCACATAACCGCATGCAAGGCCTGCGCGGATCAACTGGGAGTCACTGAAACATTGGAAAAACTGAACGTTGAAGTCAAGTATTGGGGACAGCCGTTGACCGAGGTGTTAAAAAACAACGAACACCTCCTCACGATATAGAAAACGCTTTACGGGGGAAGACTTGGAGGAAACATGCAAAGTCTGCGAACACCTGATAAATGTTTTATGGGCTTGCCCGGGTTTTCATTCACCCCGAACTACCTGGAAGATTTGCCGGGCCTCGAGGATGTCCGCGTTCACTACCTCGACGAGGGCTCTGACGATGCCGATGTTGAAATCAGCGGTTGTGATCGAAGGGTATGCGTCCGTCTTCATCACCTTCCCCGGATTATCTTTGGCGAGTATATACCAGGGGCGTTCCCTCGGATCATAACGGGTGGGGCGTGCACGCTTGTGAGATCGCACAGAACTGCCGTTTTCCCTCCCCATGTATACCGAGTTGACATAGGGGTGTGTGACGCGATAATTATTAAGAATATCGATTATTTTTTGTTCACGTTCCTGGATATTGTACTTGAAGGTTTTTTCGTTGGCGTTGAGGAAGTTGGTGAAAGCGCGGTCATCACTCGCGCGGACTGCTTCGTTTGCCGCCAGGGCATTGATGTCGTTTTCCACCTCGGTAAAAAAGGCATCCAAGGTGAAGTCAACATGCTGAAGTTCATTCGATATGTCTGCTTGGATCGACCGTAAGCCTCTCTCCCAAAGCCTCGACTAAAAAAACCCTCCCAAGGCGAGCAGGATAAAGATCGTGCTGAGGATGTAAAGAACCAACAATTTAGCCTGGAGTTTCATTTCGGGCTTACCCTCCGTCAACTACGACTCATCAATCCTTGTTTATCAAAAAGATGCACAATAGCTTAAACCTGAATTTCAAAGAGGCATGGTCTGTCCGGGAAGAGTGTTAATTGTTACATTATTTTAGAGAGATCGCAACATTTTGTAGACACTTTTGTAGGCTGTTCACCCCAAAGCCCTATCAGAAACAGGGGGATGGTCAGAACATACCCCCCCTTGGTTACAGCTGTTCAAAAGCACATATGGTATGGTAAAGATCAATACAATACGCTAAGCCACTAATTCCATTATGATTCATTGTCAAGGTATATACGGTGCGACTTTCAAGCGGTAATCGTCGATTTTCTCATGAAATAATTCTGAGGGTTTGTATTTGAAGTCTTGTACGCCTTCGATGAAGGCGGTTTCAAAAAGTACCAGGAAGTAATGACTTGTGGTCATTTTTACACTTACCGTCAGGAATGCTTCCCGCACGGGGTTCAATCCGGGTTACTCACCCGTGGTGCGGGATGCGCCTAGTCTGGCCGGATCGGGCCGCATGCCCTGATATCGTTCGGGCGTACTCCGGCTTCTAAAGAGATTGCTTTGTGCGCCGTATTCTGATAAGCCACCCCCGCTGTATGACGCGAAATAGGGAGCGACGGACCATGAGGTACGAGGGAAACATATTCAGGCCCTTCAGCGAGGCGAACAGTTACCTCCTGCAGTGCACCATCGGCTGCTCGCACAACCGGTGCACCTTCTGCGGGATGTACAAGGACCGGAAATACCGCGTACGCAGCCTCGATGAGATCAGGACCGATATCCGGATGGCACGGGCCCATTACGGGGATCTCGAAAAGGTGTTCCTATGTGACGGGGACGCCATCGCCATGGAAACCGATCTCCTCCTGGAGATACTGCGCGAACTGTACGTCGCCTTCCCCTCCCTGCGCCATGTGGGGACCTATGTGGGGCCGCAAAGCACCCTGGAAAAGGACATGTCGGAACTTGTCGCCCTCCGCTCCGCCGGGCTTGCCAAGGCCTACCTCGGTGTGGAGACCGGCGATGACAGCCTCCTGCAGGAGATCAAAAAGGGGGTCAGTGCCGGGGAGATGCTCCAGGCCGGCAGAAACCTGGTCGATGCAGGGATTAACCTCTCATCCATGGTCCTGCTGGGTCTCGCCGGCAAAGGGGAGCGCTCGGTGGAGCACGCCATTGCGACCGCCCGGATCACCAATGAGATGGGTCCCCAGTATCTGGCAGCCCTCACGGTCACCCCCGTTCCCGGAACGGTGCTCTATAATCAGGTCGAGGCCGGGACCTTCGAGGTCATGGACGCCTTTGAGACCCTCGAGGAGATGAAGATTCTCTTTGAACATATCACCCTTGACAACCTGAGATTTGTGGGGGTCCATGCCTCCAACTACCTCCCCATAAACGGGACCCTCCAGAGGGACAAGGAGGAGATGCTTGCGGCCATAGACAGTGTCCTTGAGACGAGGGACCGGGGGATGCTGAGGGACGAGCACCTGCGTGGCCTGTAGGGATCACATCCGGCCGATCTCCGTCATTTTGTTTCCATTCCCCTCCGGATTCTGTTATGAATCACTCCTGTTAAGGTGTCATAAGGGGTGTATCAGCCATGGCGTTTCTCTGGACACGTGATGTATAGGCAAGATAATGATTTTTCAAAATTACACAAACAGAAGGGTTGAAAATTATGGTTCACGATGATTTTTACAAATTCCGGGGTGCCGATAAGTACATTCTGGATGATGAGCTGGCCGAGATCGTCAATGTCTCAATGGCCTTGGAGATGCCGCTCCTCCTCAAAGGGGAGCCGGGAACGGGGAAGACCATGCTGGCCTACGCCATCGCGGAGAGCCTCAACATGCCCCTGATTATCCTGAATGTGAAATCGAGCATGAAGCTGGTCGACGCACTCTATCAGTACGACACCCTGACGCGGCTCAACGACAGCCGCTTCAGTGACTCCAGCAGGGATGTCAGCAATATCGAAGAGTATATCAAGATGGGAAAGATCGGACAGGCCTTTGTCTCTGACACCAGGGTCGTCCTGCTGATCGACGAAATCGACAAGGCCGACACGGATTTCCAGGACGATATGCTTGACGTCCTGGATCAGATGGAATTTGATATTATGGAGATAGACAAGACCATCTCCGCGAAAAACCGTCCCGTTATCATCATTACCTCTAACGCGAAGAAGGATCTCTCCGATCCCTTTCTCGGGCGCTGTAATTTTCACCACATCGCCTTTCCGGGGGAGGATGTCATGCACAGAATCATAGGGGTTCACTTCCCCGATCTGAAAAGGGAGATCACGGATGCCTGTATCAGGACCTTCTACGGCCTGAGGAAGCTGGAGGGCATAGAGAAAAAACCCGCCACCAGGGAGTTGATCAACTGGATACGGGCCCTGAAGGCCGACCCCGATTTCAAGCTGTCGCTCCTCGAGCAGGGGGATGTGCCGTACCTGGGCGTTTTGTATAAGAAGAGCCCGGACCTGAAGGTGGCAAGCAACGCCATTGGTAAAAGTCGTCAATAAGGGTCGCCGGACGGCAGACCCACAGGAGTGAGGATCGTGTTTGTCAGTTTCTTCTACAGCCTCAGGGATCGGGGGATCCCGGTAACCCCCACCTCTTTTCTCAGGCTCCAGCGGGCCCTGCGGCTGGGGGTCATCCGCTCCCTGAACAACTTTTATGTCGTTGCCCGGTCCCTCCTGGTCAAGAGTGAGCGGTGGTTCGATATATACGATCAGGTCTTCGCGCACCACTTCGAAGGGGTGGAACTCCCCGATCCCGACGAGATAGAACTGAGCGAGATGGCGAAGCTGCTCCTGGATGAGTGGCTGAAAAATCCGGAGGGGGTCGCCGCCGCCCTCGGCGTCAACGAGGAGGACCTGAAGAAACTGACCCCCGAAGAGTTGGAGCAGTACTTCCTCGATCGTCTCAAGGACCAGACCGAGGCCCACCACGGCGGAAGCAAGTGGATCGGCACCGGCGGGACCTCGCCCGTGGGGCACTCCGGGGTTCACCCCGGGGGGATGCGTGTCGGGGGTGTCTCGCAGAACAAATCGGCAACCAAGGTTGCACTTGACCGCCGCTACCGTGATTATTCCCAGGAAGGCCCCCTGACCCAGTCACAGATGGGGGAGGCGTTGAAGAAGCTCCGCCGGATGGTGCCCGCCGGGCCTCTGGACGTGGTCAACGTGGACAAGACGATTTATAAGACCATGAAGAATGCCGGCGAGATAGAGATCATCTTCGACCGCCGCCTTTCGGACCGGCTGAAGGTCATTCTGATGATCGACAACGGCGGCTGGTCCATGGACCCCTATATTCCCCTGGTGCAGACACTCTTCGATTACGCGAGGAACCAGTTCAAGGACCTCAAGACCTACTTCTTTCACAACACCATCTACGACCGGGTCTGGGCTGATGCCGCCCGGTACCGCAACTCGGAGCTGCTCACGGACTTCACCAAGAGAGATCCCGATACGAGGATCGTTATCGTGGGGGATGCCAGCATGGCCCCCTACGAACTGATGAATGAGGGGGGATCGATCTATTTCGGGGAGCGGGCGAGGAAGGCCAGCATGGAAAACCTCCAGTTTCTCTCCCAGACCTTTCGCCACTGCGTCTGGCTGAATCCGACTCCCCGGTACGAATGGTCGGGTACCTGGACCATCGATCAGATCCGGAGGATATTCCCCATGTTCGAGCTGACCCTCGACGGACTTGACGGTGCCGTGAGCCATCTGATATCGCGCAATTAATTAATCCGAAGAGACTACAGAATCTGATTGAGAAACAACTTGGTACGTTCCTGGGTGGGATTCTTGAAGAAGTGCTCGGGTGTGCCCTCCTCTATGATCGCCCCGTAGTCCATGAATATGACCCGGTCCGCCACCTCACGGGCGAAGCCCATCTCGTGCGTGACCACGATCATGGTGATTCCCTCCTTCGCCAGCTTGATCATGACGTCGAGGACCTCGCCGATCATTTCTGGATCCAGCGCCGATGTGGGCTCGTCGAAGAGCATGATCTTGGGTTTCATCGCCAGCGCCCGCGCGATGGCGACGCGCTGCTGCTGCCCCCCGGAGAGCTTGTCGGGATACTCATTCACCTTTTCAATAATACCCACCTTGTTGAGGAGTTCCCTGGATATCTCCGACGCCTCCTTTTTGGAGCGTTTGCGCACGACAATCTGAGCGAGGTTGACATTGTCCAGGACGGTCTTGTGGGGGAAGACATTGAAGGACTGGAAGACCATCCCGATCTCTTCGCGGACCTTGTTGATGTTCGTGTCGGGATCGCTGATATCGATCCCGTCGACGACGATGCGGCCGTGGTCTATCTGTTCGAGCTGGTTGATGGAGCGCAACAGCGTGCTCTTGCCGGAGCCGCTCGGCCCGATGAGGACCAGCTTTTCGCCGTCGTGTATGTCCAGCGACACGTTGTCCAGGGCCTTCAGCTGTCCGAAGTACTTGTACACCTCTCGCATCTCGACCATGACGGAATTATTGTCTGTTGGCATCGACCCTGTCCTCCATGATGCTGATAAGTTTTGACAGAAAGAGCGTGATAATCAGATAGACGAGAGCGACCATTGTATAGGTTTCAAAGTAGTTGAACGATTCGGCGGCAAATTCTCGCCCCCTTCTCAGAAGATCGGATACGGCAAGGATGGAGACCAGGGACGAATCCTTCAGGAGCGCGACAAACTCGTTGCCGAT
>JAFCZZ010000502.1 GCA_019314085.1 Deltaproteobacteria bacterium
CCAGTTTAGTTCTGATTATAACCATTTGAGCTTCTCCAGTACAATAGAGGATGCATTTAAGGGTTGCAGATTCAAATTGATACGCTATCAGAACGACTGGTGGAGAACCGTAGAACGTACAATTACAGCGGCCCAAGAGCGAGGTATTTGGTATAAAGCTCACAGTATCAACGGTAAAAAATACGACCTTATAGGTCTATTAAGTCACGCGACCCCATGGGAAATTATCAGAGGTAGGCCCGAGAAGTACTGGTGCAGTGAGTGCAGCGCTTATATCACAAAACCTTATATTTACAAAGGTGATAAGACTGAGATAACACCGGACGAACTGTATGAATGGCTACTTGCCCATCCTCAAGAAGAGAAGGAGTAACATGACAGAAGCAAAAACAATAAAACCTCGAGGGCTTAGACCATCCGAGCAAGAGCTAGTTGAGGAACTCGAGGTCGCGCGGCTTAGGAAGCAAATTAAACGGTTGAAGACGTTACCTAAGAACTTTCGTGACATGCAGGTAATGAGCAAAGATTGGCGGGATTTCGCGGAAATAATGGGGCCCGAGAAAAAGGCCGAGATGCTTGTATGGGCAAAGGGAGGTGTGCTATGCGTGTCGTTAATCAATGAGTTGGAACGTAAAGTACTTCAAGGCTTCGGGAAGCTATATGAGCATAACGATGGGGTTACTTTTGAGTCTATTTTACGGTTCGCGGAAACGCATTGTGTGTCTTTTATTTATGCTTCATCGTGGCCGAGAGCTGTAATTGCAGGATTAAATTGGTTAGCAAGTGATTATGGGTGGAATTTCCGGTTCAAGGGCCAGTTGCTTGGTGGTACTGGGAAACCTTTGGGTATATGATGCAGAGAAGCGGACATGGTAAAACAGGTTATGCACTAATGGATCGAGAAACATACTTAGAGCTATTCGGTATAGGACCGGAAGAGATCTATACCCCTGAACAGCTTCGACGTATAGACATGATAGTTGCCAGAGACGGACTACATAAACGTTCATGCTGTAAATTAGGTTTGCAGAGGAGACAAAATGAAACTGTGGATGAGTAGAGCAGTAAGTACACAACAGTATACTTTTTGGTATGTACAACCAGAAGTAACTTGGGATCGTGACGAACCGATTATAGGGAGCGAGTTAAGGAATTCAGAGTTAATGCTTTGTAACATAGCGAATGTTGGTGTACTCTTCCCCGAGCTCGAAATACCTTGCGGTGAGATGACAGAGATAGAGATAGTACCGCTGGAAAGAGGTTATTATATTGGGATCGTTGAAGAGTAAGGGCTGATCAAGAAAGGAGCATTTAGAATGAAAAGAAGGTTGGTAGTTTATAGCGGTGGTTTGGACAGCACAGTACTGTTATCAATGGTACATTCACGGGATCGAGATGTAACAGCATTACATTTTTGTTATGGACAAAAACATAACGATCGAGAGCTGAAGGCCGCCCGCGCGGTTTGTGTACGACTTAATGTATCTATGAAAATTATTGAGTTAGATTTTCCAGAGTGGGGGTTCAAGAGTGAGTTGCTTACCCCAGAAGGTGATATCCCTTCACGTGAGTACAATGAGGAGGACCTGAAGAAAACGGTAGTCCCATTCAGGAATGGTATCATGTTGAGTATTGCTTCAGGGGTTGCAGCAAGCTGTGGAGTAGAGTTAGTGTATATTGGAGCACATGCGGGTGATCATATCATTTATCCTGATTGTAGACCAAAATTCCTTCGAGCGATATGTAAGGCTATTGTGTTCGGTACGGATGGGCAGGTCCGTATAATGTATCCGTTCAAAGTGTGGAGTAAAGCGAATATAGTAAAGTTTGGCAGTATATTGCACGCACCTATGGACTTGTCGTACTCCTGCTACAACGGGAGGGAGATCCATTGTGGGGAGTGTTCAACATGTCGAGAACGAAAAGAAGCATTTATATCAGCAGGTGTACCAGATTTAACTGAGTATGAAAACTAATTACCTTCACGTTTTAGCCCTTAGGCGTTACCGCGCCTAGGGGCTAAAACCTGCTTTTTTTGCGACACTTTTAAGTGACAAGAGCTGAAATATTCTTTTTTATGACGAGTAAATTTTTTACTTGATGCTTTTGAAGTTATCTGTTAGAATTGATTTTAGAGGGATTCTCGTTATGAAAATAGATGCACTACAAGAGGCCATCGGCGAATTATTAGCCCAAGGGCATACAGATGAAGATATCATTGATTCAATTATGGAGAATGAGGATGCGTCTCGTGAAGAAGCA
>JAFCZZ010000503.1 GCA_019314085.1 Deltaproteobacteria bacterium
CGCCTCCTGCGCGTCGGACTATATGAATCCCGATGAAGAGACCGTTGTCAGGATGGGTGACGTCGATTTTTCCTATTCCGCGCGTCGCCACCACAGCCGATGCGACTATGTCTGCGGCGGGTTCACCGGCCTGCACAAATCCGGAAAATGGTCAACCTGGTCTCCGGCCCGGTTTCCCATACCCGACAAGGATGAGGACTTTCTCCCCGCCCTCATGAATGCGGCGGAATCATACAAAACAAGACCGCGGGAAGAAGGGGGATTTTTCCATTTTCTGATGCCGGGCAACCGGATCAGCCTTACCTGCGGCAACTGCACGCTGATCTGCCACCCGGATAAAGAAGTACGCAAGAGGCGGCATAACATGCTGATCAAGAGCGGCGTGGTGATTCAACACCCGGATGGGTCATGCGAAGCCGTTTCGCCCGAGGAGGCCGAAAACCGATTAAAAGACATGCCTCCTGATCAGCGGGCATTGTATGAAAAGGTATAAAAAGCCGACAGGGAAACACTGTAATCACTGATGAACGTTCCTGCGCGCGGGAGAGGTGAGACCATCGAAAAGAAAAACACATTTCGGATCAACCGCCGGCTTGACCCCGGTCGCTACCCCCTGGCAGACGTCTTCCCGGATATCCGCACGTACGGCGTCCTCTCCGCCATTTTTGACAACGAGAAAGAGGTCGACACGGTCGTCATGCTCACCGGGGTATCCGTCGCGGACCTTCCCTGCGAGATGTTCGTGGACAACGACGACGGCTCCATTACCATCGGCCTGGCCCACCTGCGCCGTTCCCCGGACGAGGTCCTGTACCTGGATATCATCCATGAGCTGTGCCACGTCAAACAGCACCTGCAGGGGCGGGACCTGTACGACCGGAGCAAGGCATACGTCGACCGGGAGACCGAGATCGAGGCATACGAGGTCACCGTCCGGGAGGCCCGCCGAATCGGCCTGGACGATGACGCTATTCTTGATTACCTGCGCGTGTCGTGGATCACCCCCGAAGAACACGGGCGGCTTGCCCGCAGGCTGGGTGTGAAAGAGAGCAACCAGAAAGAGTGATCCGTGATGATCGCGGGCACGCTCCGAAATTTTGTTTGAGAATGTAAGCCCAAGCCATTTCCTCCTTGTCAAATCCGCGATTTTGGTCTATGGTACCCCGTTTGCTTAAAGCTATCCTTGTTTCAGACAGGGTATTAACGAAAGGTACGGGGTGAGAAATGATCGGACAGGTCCAACAGAACAGCGTTCCCAATGAAGAAGGATTCTTTGGAAAGTACGGCGGTAAATTTATACCGCCTCAATTGGAGAAGCCCTTCGCCGAGATTACCGAGGCGTATCACAGGATAGAAAACGACGCCGCCTTCATCGCCGAGCTGCGCTATATCCGCAAACATTTTCAGGGCCGGCCGACGCCGGTGTATCACGCGCGATCACTGTCCCTGGGCAATGGCGGGGCGCAGATCTATTTGAAGCGTGAAGACCTGAACCATACCGGCGCCCACAAACTGAACCACTGCATGGGCGAGGTCCTCCTCGCGAAATATATGGGGAAAAAGCGTGTCATCGCCGAAACCGGGGCGGGACAGCACGGCGTGGCCCTGGCCACGGCCGCCGCCTACTTCGGACTGGAGTGCGAAATACACATGGGCGAAGTCGACATCGTCAAACAGGCGCCGAATGTCAGCCGTATGAAGCTGCTGGGCGCGACCGTAGTCCCGGTCAGCATGGGCCTCAAGACCCTCAAAGAGGCGGTCGACTCGGCATTCGACGCGTATCTTGCGGACTATGAGGACTCCATCTACTGCATCGGCTCCGTTGTGGGTCCCCATCCCTTTCCGCTCATGGTGCGTGACTTCCAGCGTGTTGTGGGCATCGAGGCCCGCGAACAGTTCCATGAGATGACCGGGAACCTTCCCGATGCGATCTGTGCCTGTGTCGGCGGCGGATCAAACGCGATGGGAATCTTTGCCCCCTTCCTGGCCGACCCCTGTACCCTGATCGGTGTGGAACCAATGGGAATAGGAGATAAACTTGGCGAACATGCGGCGACGATGACCTACGGCCATGAAGGCATTATCCACGGATTCAAGTGCTACCTCCTCCAAAACGAAGACGGCACCCCGGCCCCCGTTTACTCCTGTGCCAGCGGACTCGATTATCCGGGCGTGGGCCCCGAGCACTGCTATCTGAAGGACGAAGGCCGGGTCGAGTACGTGACCTGTTCGGATGATGAGTGCAAAGACGCCTTCTTCAA